>NZ_JAUYVJ010000001.1:0-269972 GCF_030689115.1 Psychrobium sp. 1_MG-2023
TGAAACGATTTAGCGCCGATGGTAGTGTGGGGTTTCCCCATGTGAGAGTAGGACATTGCTAGACACCTATTTAGAGAAAGCCGCTGCAGAAATGTAGCGGCTTTTTTGTTTTCTGATGTTTAGTTATTTACGCGTGACGATAAGCCTACATCATTGTGTAGTGAAAAGATGTAGCTGATAGCCCCCGGATTAAGTTGTGGGGGCTTTTTACGTTCTGGGGCTGAAGGTACTGATGTCATGTATAAATAATTTTTTTAGTGTATTATGTATCGTTAATTTTCTGTTCTAATACAAAAGCTAAGGCTAGCTAGAAAGGGGTTGGCGAATGTTACGTTTTATATATCTTATTACTTTATTAGGTTTTTCCAGTATTTCTATTGCGAATGAAACCAAAGAGGTGAGTATTGCAGAAAAGATACAAGAGTTGAAACAGCGAGCTGCTAGCCTGCATAAAGATTTAGATCGACTAGAACGGGATCTTCTATTTCCCTCTGCAACGCAAGTTGCTGTATATGTAGCGTTAAACGAAAAAAAATCAGCGGTTATCGATACAATAGAGATCAGAATTAACGGTCAAAGTGTCAGTTCATTTGCATATAATGACAATCAAAAATCTGCTTTATTAAAAGGTGGCAAACAGCGTCTCTATAACGGAAATATTGCACAGGGTGAATTCCAAGTGTCTGCTAAGGTTGAGGGCACAACAAATAGCCATCAATATAGCCTAATGAAGGAAAAGCGCTTTTATAAGAGTAAAGAGGCATTATCTCTAGAAGTCAGCGTTGCTCTTTCTAGTACTAATCAACCTGTAATTACTTTAATTAAGTTATAAGTATGAAGTCTAAATTAACCATACTTTTTTATTTGAGCTTTATATTCTTTAGTTGCTTACCTATTAATGTAGCAGCTGAAAAGTCTTCTTCTGTTTCTGCGAATAACAAATACAGAGAAGTACTGTTTCATTATCATCAAAAAGATTATTTCAACGCTTTGGTAAAGCTAATGGAGCTTGGTGATGCAAATGTCTCTTCTTTATCCATACCACTCAATGTTATCAAAACAGATATAGCACTTAATTTAGAGTTGTATCAACAGGTACGACCAAACCCGTCACCAGCGCTGCTTGCTCAAGTGGGAAGTGGAACTCGATTAACTACTGCGAAGACCTTATTTTCTTTAGGTGACCTTACAGCAGCAAACGCTTACCTATCAAATGTGCCTTATAGAGAGTTAGAAGGTGAAGACTTACTTAAAATCTCCTTTTTACAAAAGTTGATCGCCGTTCAACAACAGCAAGAAGTATCACTATTTCTCAATGATAAAGTTCAACCCAGCTTAGCGCTAAAAAATGCTTATTTATCTCATAATATTTTACTTAACAAAATAAAAAGTGGAGCACTAGTTGAAGCGGATTTATTCGTCCACGACAGTTTTCAGAGTAACTCTGTTGAGTATACCTTGTTAAAAGATCGTAGCTATCTTGTGATGATGAGTGAATTTTTTAATCGAGGAAAATATCTACTAGTAGAGACTGCGTTTAACAAGATTAGTCATGATTCGCTTCTACGTGAAAAAGCATTACTTATATTAGGTCAATCATTAGTTAAGCGAGGTCTGTATAGACAAGCGATTAGTATCTTTGAAACTGTTATTGATAAGGCTAGCTCAAGTTCGCAAGTTGAGCTCGCGTTAATCAATAAAGCTTTTGCGCTACAAAAAAGTGCTAACTATAAAAGTGCCATAGATTTTTATGAATCGGCTCTGCGGCTTTTATCCTCTCAAGAGAAAGCTCTAGCCAGCTGGGACTATAATATTGAACAGGATCTTTTGTGTTTGAAGTCTGGCTGTGACAAGAATATTGAAGAGTTTTATATTGAATATTTTGCGAGTAATAGCCTTTTCAATGACCTTAAGTCTCGCGAAGATATCTTATTTCTTGATCGGTTAGTATCGCGTCAATTAATACAATTAGAGTCTATTCATCAGATACAAAGGCAAAAGCAGTCATATACTTTCAGTAAATTAAGTGATGAGTCCCTTACGGAATTTAACAATCAGATTAATGAACTGATTGTCGTACGCAATGAGTTTACGACGCTAATTGAGGACGCGCTTAATCGTCAATATGGATACTTTTTTCTGCCTCAAGTTTATTTAGAACATCAGGTGAAAATAAATCAAGCGTTTAAAGAAATGGTTCAGCTTAAGCGTGAAGGATTAAATATTACAGCATCAGAGAGCCGTCTTGATTTGATTCAACGGACAATTTGGTGGCTAAGCCAAGCTAATATTGAGCAACACGCGAATGAGGTACAACTTAAATTATCCCAATTAAACCAAGTTCTTGAACTGGTTGAATTAAGCCATAATCGTTTGCACTCACATTTGGACGATACTAAAAGAATAGATCAGGATCTTGTTAAGCTGACACAGTTTAAGGAAGGGTTAGATGCTCAGCAGCAGGGAACTTCAGAGTTACAGCAAATTCTGGAGGCAAAGATTAAGCGAAGCTTTGGCCTTGTAAAACAACGTCGACTTACCGAAATAAAGGCAAGAACTGTGTCGTCAAAGCTGGCTTGGGTAAAGCTACAAGATTTCGCCTATCAGCAGTCGGTATTAGTTGAGGAGAGTAAAAGCTACGATAAGGTTTTGTCAGAGGTAGCTCCGTCATTACAGGAACTGATAAATCATTATCAGCAGTTGTTACCATCCCTAGCTGATGGAGATGTAAAAGAGCTTGTGGAATATCGAACGTTAACGCTACTACTGACCAAAAATGAGCAAGAACAAGAAGTGGGTACAGCAATAAGAGCAGATAGTATGGGTTTTTATGATCAGTCAATCTCTGGGTTTAAATCGTTTTTGCAGCGTTATCCTCACAGTGAAAAAACAGAACACGCATTATATCAACTAGCCAGAGCTTATGAGTCACAAGGACAGGGTGAGGCTAGCTATCAAGTTATCGAGCAATTGCTACAGACGTACCCACAATCAGGCTACGCTCAAGAGTTGTTTTTTAGGGCGGGTGAATACTTGTTCGAAAATAATCAATTTGAGCAAGCAGCAACAGCATATCAGAATGTGGTAGCAATCAACGATGATGTAGTTTATTACCACACGTCGTTATACATGCTTGCTTGGTCTTATTTTAAATTAGAGAAGTTTGAATCATCGTTGCAAACCTTTTCGTTGTTATTGGATCAATTATTACCGCAAGAGCAGCAAGATATTGAATTAGCAGCCCTCCCGGTTTCAGTGAGGCAATTAGTTACTGACTCTTTTAGGGTTATGAGTCTTATTTTTTCTGAACAGTTTGGTCCGCGTAGTGTGACTAAACATTATCAGCAAGTTGGTAACCGTTATTATGAATACTTAAGTTATCAGAATTTAGCTAAAGCTTACCTAGACCACAAACGCTATTCTGATAGTGCTGCTAGTTATGGCCAATTCATTCGTTTATATCCAGAACACCATAATTCTCCAGATTATTTGATTGAGCAAATAAACATTTATCAGCAGGGTGGCTTTCAATCTTCCGTTAAGCAACAAAAGCAAGTGTTTATCAAGCTTTATGGTGGCAGAGGACCGTTCTGGTCGGTGTGGAGTAAAGAGCGTCAGGCCCTTTTCTCTGCTCAATTAAAGAGTTATTTACTTGATGTTGCCCAAAGTTATTATCGTGATGGGCAACGCGCAGATGAGCAAGGTAAACAACGTCCTTATGCTCAGGCTGCAAGCTTTTTTGAACAATATATCGAAACTTTTAATGATGTTGACGAAGTGGAGTTTTTGTATGCAGAAAGCTTATTCGCTAGTGGCCAATTTCAACAAGCAATTACTGCATATAACCAATACGCCTATCATGATAACCCTCTGGTTGTTCGTCAAAAAGTAAAGCAAGCTGATGCGGCTTATTCAGAATTGTTGGCTTACGATAAGCTCATTAAGCAGACGGCTATGGCTGACCCATCATCGCAGACAGATATAGAAATGGGCAAGCAACAACGTGAAAACTCAGCATTACGTTTTATTGAACTATTTCCACAAGATGAACGTGCTCCGGTGGTGTTAACACAAGTGATGCAACGTAACTTTAAACTTGCTCGTTACTTAAAGTCACTTGAATACGCACAGCAATTATTAGGTTGGCCACATCACACGAGTGAAAATCAACTTGAGCAAGCAAAGCTAATATTAGCCCATAGCCTGTATAACTTAGAACGCTACCAAGAAGCGGTTGTTGCCTATCAAGATATTTTACAGTTATTAAAACCAAGTGATCATCGATTATCGTTGATTAAAGAAAATTATGCTGCCAGTTTGTTCAATCAAGCAGAACAGTTAGCGAATAAACAAGAGCTTGCTGCGAGTGTCAATTTATTACGTACGATCGTCACTGAAGTGCCTGATACTAGTACTCGAAAGTTGGCGCAATATAATATGGCACAATACCTTTATAAACTGGGTGAGTTTACACAAGCAGGTAGTTATTTAGCAGATTTTAGAAAACGTTACGTTAATGACGTATTAACGCAAGGGATCACAGAACAGCTAGCAAGTATTTACGAGCAACAGCAGGATTGGGCGAATGCAGCCGCTGAGTACCTGACAATTACGAATCGTTTATCTGATAAAGAATTACAACGTAAGCCGCTGTTGTTGACTGCAACTTACTTTGAACGAGCCAATCATACCGCTCAAGCAATCACACTCTATAAGCGTTATGTTAATAATTACCCTCGACCATTCGATCGTGCGATTGAAACTGCTTATAAATTAAACTTGCTTTATAGAGACACCAAACAAGTAGCGAAAGCTCGCTTTTGGCAGAAGAAGTTAATGGCTTTACACGATAATGGTGGTGAATTCCAAACTCCGCGATCGACATATCTAGCGGCGGAAAGTTCTTTAGTATTTGCTAATCGTGCGCATAACCGCTTTAAACGACAAAAGTTAACTTTACCATTAAAGGCCAGTTTACGGGTTAAGCAACGGAGCTTAAAGGACACGATGGCGAGTTATCAAAAAACAGCATCTTATCAAGTTGCTGAGTTTACAACGCAAGCGACCCATCAAATGGCGCAGGTCTATCGACGCTTTGCTCAAGACTTAATGGATTCTCAGCGTCCAACAGGCTTGGATGAGTTAGCGCTGGAGCAGTATGAAATACTTTTGGAAGAGCAAGCATTTCCATTTGAAGATCAAGCGATTGCTGTTTTTGAAGGGAATACTCACTTAACGGCGCAAGGGCATTATGATGCATGGATTAAGCGTAGCTTTGCCGCATTAGCTGAGCTGATGCCTGGACGTTATAACAAAGAAGAAGCGTTAGCTGAGGACGATGATGCAATCTATTAAAAAATATACCTGTATTAGTTTAATTAGCTGCACTCTAATATTGTCGGGCTGTCAAACGGCTCCAGTCTTTGATGAGCAAACAAACAAAGTCAATGTCACTAAAGTTAAGCCTACACCTCCTGAAGAGGAGTTGATTGAGCCTGTTGTTGAAGAAAAGACGCTATCAAAAGCTCAGCATTTATTTGAGCAGCCTAATTTGTATTTAGTCAATAACCCCCCTGTGGCTGACGAGATCAAAGATCGTTTTGCTCAAGTTGTTACACTCATCAAACGTGATGAATTAACTCGGGCAAAGACAATCTTAGAAGAAATGACTTTGCAATCCCCAATGTTATCAGGACTCTGGTTAAAGTTAGGGGATATTGCGCGAATGAAGCGAGAGCAATCTTTAGCTCAACAACATTACTCGCGAGCGATTAGTTTAAACTCTAATAATTACTTTGCCCGTAACCGCTTAGCGGCTATTTATCGTCAGCAAGGTGAGTTTGAATTGTCGAAAGAGCAATATACAAAAGCATTAATGAGTTGGCCTGGCTTTGTTGAAGGTCATCGAAACTTAGGTATCTTACTGGACCTCTATTTAGGTCAAAAAGAGCAAGCGTTAGAGCATTATCAGATAGCTCAGGAGTTATTGACTTTAAATAATAAGAAAGTCGACCGAAAGCTCAAAGGCTGGATCAGAGACTTAACGCGGCAATTAGCAAAAACTGAGAAGGTAAAGTAAACAATGAGTTTAGTTGATCGAGCAAAGCCTGTAATGGCTCTATATTTGTTATTATCATTGACAGGTAATGTCGTTGCCGCAGAAAAGGTTAAGACACTAACCCCAGAAATCATCACGATCGAAACTACTATTGTAGGCTCGAAAGAGAAACCTAAGTTTTTAACCATTGTACCCTGGCGGGTACAAGATGATAGTCGGTTAGGGCTGGCTAAAAAGCAGTATCAAAGCAAAGAAAAATTTAATTCGATTGGGCCAGCAGAGCTTCAAAGGCAGCAAAGGCTCTATCAACAATTACAACGCAGTAAGTAACGCCATATGGCATTTTTTTCATATTTATTCTAGGTGAAAGGTAATGGATTTTTACACAACAGTTATTCGCTTTTTTCAAGATGGTGGTGCATTCATGCTGCCTATTTCTATCGTTTTAGCAATTGGGTTGGCTATTGCGATAGAAAGAATGTTGTTTTTAAGTAAGGCAAATAAAGCGAACAAGCAAGCATTACAGCATATTCAGCCGCTACTTAATCAAGAAAATTATAGCGAAATTGTTCAATATGCTAAAACAAATAAATCTGCAATAGCTAATTTAATTGCGGCTGGTCTTGAGCGCTTAGCAATCAGTAAACGCCGTGAAGATATCGAATACGCGATGGAAGAGAGCGTAGTTGAAGTAATGCCTAGGCTCGAAAAAAGAACTGCATATTTAGCGACATTAGCCAATATTGCAACGTTGCTCGGTTTGTTAGGAACCATTATTGGTCTAATTGCAGCCTTCTCTGCAGTGGCTAACGCGGATCCTTCAGAGAAAGCGTCGTTATTATCACAAAGTATCTCTGTCGCGATGAACACGACAGCATTTGGCTTGATTGCAGCTATACCACTGTTACTTTGTCATTCAGTTATTCAAACTAAAACTACGGAAGTTATCGATTCGATGGAAGCTGCTGGTGTGAAGTGTTTAAACCTTTTATCAGTAAGACATAGCATAGGTAATCAAGACAACAACTCGGACAGTTAATATGTTTAGAAAATCTAGCCGTAAGCGCGAAGAGCCTGAACTAGACATCACGTCATTTATGAGTCTAATGATTGTACTTGTCCCTGTTTTACTGATGATGATGGTCTTCTCTCATATCAGTATCCTAGAGCTAAAATTACCCAGTGGATCAGGTGGGGCATCAGAACAAACTGAGGAAGTTAAGCGTCTTGAACTGTTAGTTGAAGAGGATGCTTTGTCTTTGTTTTACCCTCAGGGCGTTTTATTAAAAACTTTGCCCAAAAAGCAAGGGCAGCATGACTATGCCACTTTAGTGCAGGCACTCAAAGAGGTTAAATTTCTTTTAAATGAAAAAGGCATTGAGAAGAAAGACATTAATCTTTTAATTGCTCCTGACATTAATTATCAGACGATTGTTTCAGTGATGGACTCGGTTCGTTCATATCAAGCCGTTGTGGCTGCTTCTGTTGTTGATGCTGAACTATTTCCTGATATTTCATTATCTGATGCGCCAGTATTTACGGAGGCTCAGTAATGAAGAAATCAGCACGAGCTATGCGTATTGAAAGGCACCATAAGAGAATGTCTAAAACCTCGAAGCTAAGTTTAGTATCATTAATGGATATCTTTACGATCTTAGTATTCTTTCTCATTGTGAATTCATCAACGGTGGAAGTGCTGCAAGCTGATAAGAGTATCAAGTTGCCGCAATCGGTGTCGAAAACATTAGCTGAGGATAACCTGCTGTTATTGATTAATGATCAGGAGTTAATCCTACAGGGTAAAAAAGTTGTTGATATCGAACAGGTGATTGCAGGTAATACTGCAACTATTGCCGAGCTAGCGTCAGAACTTGAATACCATAAACAGCGCCAACAGGGGCCTGACACTGAAGACGCTAGTATTACTATTATGGGTGATCAAGCGGTAGAGTATGCCATTTTGAAGAAGGTTCTTAAAACTTGCTCTGAAGCTGGCTTTGGTAATATCTCATTGGCGGTTGAAAAAACGGCTGCTAACAATGAGGGGGTGAATAATGCCAAAGCCAACCCATAATCGCTTGGCTGTAGGCTTCCATCTGAGCAACGAAGCTGAGCGCGAGAATGCTCAATTTCGTAAAATTACATGGTTCTTGTTATTAACGACGTTAGTATTTGCTGTTGTGGTGCAGCTGACAGCATTACCAGAAGTCACACGTGAAGAAAAAGCTAAGATACCTGCTCAGTTGACGAAGTTTATTGAACGAGTAAAACTTGAAGAGAAGCCTAAGCCAGAGCCAAAACCAGAGCCAGAAAAGGAAGAGGTTATCAAAGAAGATGAGCCTGAACCGACGGCAAAGCCACAAGATGTCGATCCTGTTAAGCTTGAGCAGGCGAGGGAGCAGGCTAAAAATAGTGGAATTCTAGCCATGGCTGATGAGCTAGCAGCCATGAGAGATGAAGTGGCACTCGTCTTGCCACAGGCTCAGTCGTTAACTACTGACGTTGCCGCGGCAGCGCCAGAAGAAGTTAAGAATGATGCTATATTTGAGGCTAAAACGGCAACATTAAACACAGAGCAGTTGGTGCAGTCCACAGCCGAGACTGTGGCTTTAGCACAGCGGGACCTGACAGTCATAGCCGGTAATACATCTGATGAAGTGGTCGTAGAACAAGCTGACTCGGATGTAGTATCAACGCTAACGTCTAAGCGAAAAACTGAAATTATTCGTCAGGTGTTAGATAAAAATAAAGGGGCATTTTATACGATTTATCGTCGAGCATTACGCCGTGACCCATCATTAGAAGGGAAGGTTACGATGCAAATTAGCGTTGCCGGCAACGGTCGTGTGTCAGCTTGTGAGATTGTTGAAAGTGAATTGGATAGTCCTGCGTTAGAGAAAAAACTCATCGCTCGAGTGAAGTTAATCAATTTCGGCTCAGAGCTTGGAACGCCAACGACATTAAACTATTCATTTAACTTCTTACCATTTTAGCTGCGCTATATGAGAGAAACGCCGCCATAAGTAATCATTTATGGCGGCGTTTTTATTTGTTTCAGCTCTATAACGAGTATGGGCTAGACGTGTTTAGCACTTGAGTCACGTATTAATAATTCAGGGACAAATAGTCCATTAACAGTCTGCTCTTTCTGTTTGCGGGTTGCGGCGATCAGCATTTTAGTTGCGTTTTGTGCAATTTGATCGTTGGGCTGGTTTGCCGTGGTTAATTTGGGCCAAGTTTGTCGCGAGAACGGACTATTTTCAAAGCCAACAATTGAGAGCTGCTGTGGAATATCAACATTCATGAGGCGCGAAGCAAATAGTGCACCAGCAGCGATTTCGTCATTACAAGAGAAAATAGCGGTTGGGCGATTTGGTAAGTTCAATAGATATTGAGCGCCTTGCACTCCTGATTCAAATGAATACTCGCCATCAACGATGTATTGAGGATCAAGGGGAATTTGATTAGCGGTTAATGCCGCTTTATAACCTTTTAAACGCTCAGAGGTAGATTTATGGCTTTTGCCACCGCTAATAAACGAGATATGTTTATGGCCAAGTTTAATTAAATGCTCCGTGATCTCGAAAGCTGCGGCGTAATCATCAACCATCACGCAGGGTGAGCGCTGATCTGGAATTTCATTACCAGAAAGAATACGAACAAACTTAATATCATGCTTGGTAAGCTCGTCGATAAACTCTGGCATTTCCGAGAAGGGAGGTGTTAAAACGACACCTGCAATTTGCGCGTGGCGAATCATTGTAGAAAGGTTCTCAACAATACCTTCAGCAAGCGAATCGCAAGGGTGGATAAGTAGATCATAACCTTGCTTACGGCACTCAGACAATATGCCCTGTTGCATATCAATTACATAGTATGCATTTGGATTATCATAGATGAAAGCGATGGTATATGACTTGGTTGCTGCAAGGTTACGCGCAGCTGAATTTGGTTGGTAATTCAACGCATTTACTGAGAGCATCACTTTATCACGCGTTGCCTGTCTTACCGATGGCTCGTTATTCATAACTCGAGAAACCGTTTTTATCGATACCCCAGCATGCTTGGCGACGTCGTTTATGTTACTTTTCATTAGCAAATAGAAACTCAGTAAAAAAAGGAATAAGATTAGCAGTTTTATGCGGCGCTGCAATATTTAATTGATACGCTGAAAACTTTAATCCAACTTACTTCAAATTGACAGCGTTGTCACCTATGCTATGGTATATTATCGCACCCATTGTGCATATAAACGCAATTTCGTTGACTTCGCAGTTACATGCTTTACTACGAGAAAAATAAATGAGTAATACTAGATACATCGCCCTTGATGCTTTCCGAGGGCTTACAATCGCTTTGATGATTTTGGTTAATACACCGGGCTCATGGTCCCATGTTTATGCGCCATTCTTACATGCTGATTGGCACGGAGCGACTCCAACAGACTTAATTTTCCCATTTTTCTTATTTATTATTGGCTCAGCACTTTATTTTGCGTTTAGTAAAACAAACTTCACTTATAGCCAAGATGCGGCCAAAAAGATTTTAAAGCGTACCGCAATTATTTTTGGTTTAGGCTTGGCGCTTAATGCTTATGGTCATACAGGACCGATTACAGAATTACGATTGATGGGGGTGTTGCAACGCTTAGGTATTGCCTATGGTATTGCCGCATTGATGGTTTTGACACTCAATAGCCGCCAGCTCATTATTGCTAGCGTTAGTATTTTATTGGGTTATTGGGGAATACTACACTTACCATCTGCAAGCGATGTTTACTCTTTAGAGGGTAACTTAATTCGCCAATTTGATATTGCTGTGATGGGTGCTAATCATTTATGGCAAGGAAAAGGCTTACCTTTTGACCCTGAAGGGCTCTTAAGTACAATTCCAGCGATTGTGAATGTATTAATTGGCTTTGAAGCCACTCGAGTATTGTCGAATACTCCGAATAAAATGTCTAGTATTAATAAGTTAGTATTAGGTGCTGTTGGCTTAATCTTAATCTCGTTGGCTTGGCATCAAGTCATGCCAATCAATAAGTCACTGTGGACGAGCTCTTATGTTCTTTTCTCTTCAGGTTGTGCCTTAATTGTCTTAGCTTTCTTTATTTGGTTAGTCGATATCAAACAGCAGCTTCGATTAGTTGACCCGTTATTGGTTTATGGTACAAACCCGATGTTTATTTACGTACTATCGTGGTTATGGGCAACCACTTATTTCTTGATTTTTATCAACCCAGAACTGACGCTTTATACCTATATGTTTGACTGCATCGCGTTAGTTATGCCTGAGAAATTAGCATCATTTACATTTGCGTTTGCGCATGTTGTGTTGTTCTGGCTAATCTCAAATATACTTTATAAACGTAATATTATTATTAAGGTGTAGTAAAACAATAATAAATCTTACTGTTTATCTGTATAGATAAGCTTACACATCGCTTGCTCTGTGGTTATTTGTCTCTGAATGATTACAGGGTGAGCAACAAAAATACCTCGTAACACTTTTTACCTTAAAATAACTTAATATTTTTGAACTTTTATTTTTTTACCCTCCGAGCAGTATTCTCCTTTATTTTTAGATGTTTAGTGCTGTGTTGTTCCCTAAGGCTGTTTTCGTAGTGTTTTTTAAATGTTTTGTAGATGTTAAATTTTGTTCGGTTGTTGAGCGTAATTTAGACTTTGGACTAGTAAAAATGAGCAATTGCGTGTAATGTTTACAGCGAGGTGACAACGCTGTCATTAAATCGATGGTGTTATCACGTAAGTGAAGAATTGATTTGCGTAGAGTTTGTTAGTTTGATCAAAGAACATGTCAACTTTTATCAACCATTTATGTAGTACAAACCCGCTTCAATCAATACAAAATAAAATAAACGTGTGAAAGGAAAGTCAATGTCGAGCACTAATTTCAAAAAACACTTAATTGCAAGTAGTGTTGCAGTTGTATTAAGTGGCGCAGCACTTCCAGTGCTTGCTGCTGAAAATACGACAGGTAAAGCTGCAGAGCAAGAAGTAGAAGTTATCCAAGTTAGCGGTATCCGTGGTAGTTTAAAAAGCAATATCAATGCAAAGAAATTTGCTGATGCAGCAGTTGATGTAATCAATGCTGAAGATATTGGTAAATTCCCAGATAAGAACGTTGCTGAATCTCTACAACGTATCCCAGGTATTACTGTACAACGCCAGTTTGGTGAAGGTGCCGGTGTTTCTATTCGTGGTGCAGGTGTTGATTTAACTCAAACTTCATTAAATGGTCAAAACGTAGCATCTACAGGTTGGTTCGTACTTGAGCCTGCTAAGCGTAGTTTTAACTACGAGCTATTACCTTCTGAAATCGTTGGTGGCTTAGAAGTTTACAAAACATCTCAAGCCGATATCCTTGAAGGTGGTGTTGGCGGTACTGTTATCGTTAACACTCGTAAGCCATTAGATCTTGATGCAAACACAGTTTATGGTTCTCTTGAAGCACAATACGCTGATGATTCTGGTGAAACAGATCCACAATTTTCAGGTATGTACAGCTGGAAGAATGACGCAGAAAACTTTGGTTTCTTAGTTTCTGGTGTTAGCCAAGAGCGTAACTTATTACGGCAAGGTTCAGAAGCTTGGTGGGCATGGGGCGCAGGTCCTGTTGCTTTCGAACAGCAACGTGAGCGTAGTGCTATTTCTGGTGTTTTCCAATACGCACCAACAGATAGCTTAAGCTTCACTTTAAACGCTATCGACATGAAAATGGCTGCTGATAACACCAACTACGCATTATGGTTAACTCGTGCTTCTGGTGAAAATGATCAATACATCGGTGCTGGCATTGGTGCTGACGATGTTGGCTCTCCGGTTTCTGGTCCAATTAACGTTGCATTCTGGCAAGCACGTCCACGTGAAGCGACGATGAATTCAGATGTACTAGACCTAACGACAACTTACGAAGGCGAGACGTTCAAACTTGAAGTTCAAGTTGGTAAGACTGAGTCAACTGGTGGTACTGATTTTGAAATGGTTGTCAATGATGGTACTGGAGGTACTGCGGTTCCTAATGGCCGTTACGACTTCTCAAACGGCACTAAAGAGTGGAACCTAAGTAACGCTGCTGTGGCAGGTTACCGCCCTGATACATTAGGTATGGGTACAGGTGAAGCATTTAACCGCACGCCAAAAACTGATGATGAAACATACGTTCAAGCGGATATCGAGTTCCAATTAGATCATGATTACATCACTAGCATTAAAACTGGTGTTCGTGCTTCTGACCATAATTCAACGAGCCGTCGCTTTGTGTATGAGCAAGCTGATGGTTTTAACCCAGTATTTAACACTGACACTCACGCAAACGGTACAGTAGATGTTGGTACAAACAACTACGAAATCTTAGCGTTAAACGTAGATGCAGTTAAAGCTTGGGCTAAAGATAGCATTGTTGGCGAAAACGAAGACTTAGGTTCTTACCGTGAGATCCAAGAAGATAACGTTGCTGCTTATGTGATGGCTTCTTATAGCGGTGAAAACTTCCGCGGTAACTTCGGTGTGCGTTATGTGCAAACTGATGCCGAGTCAGTTTTCTATCGTGACGGTGTGAAAGTTTCTGAAAAAGCTGATTACAGTGAGTTTTTACCAAGCTTTAACTTAGCGTATGACTTAGACGAAGATCTAATCTTGCGTGTAGCTGCTGCTCGTGTAATTGCGCGTCCACAGTACAATGATATGTATGTTAATCCAAGCCCAACAGGTACGAACGATGAACAGCCAGACAACCAAAACTGGATTGTTGGTAACATCGGATTAGAACCGTTCAGCGCTGATCAGTTTGACATTGGTTTAGAGTGGTACTTTAACGAAAGCTCATTACTTTCTGGTGCGGTATTCTTTAAGAAGGTATCAAACTTCGTAACTATCACGTCATATGATGCGCCTTCTTCGGACATTCCATTCCCTCTTCCAATTGAAGAAGAAAATGCAGCGGGTTGGACTGTATTTGAAAAGCATAACGGTAAAGATGCTGACGTTCGTGGTTTAGAGCTACAATATCAACAAGATTTTGATAATGGTTTTGGTGCGATTGTAAACTATACATTAACTGATACAAGTACTGACAGAGATACATTTGGTGATGGAAACCCATTCCTAAGTGATAGTTCTGAACATACTTATAATGTGTCTGGCTACTTTGAAAATGATACGTTCAGCAC
This sequence comes from Psychrobium sp. 1_MG-2023, assembly GCF_030689115.1. Lineage (NCBI taxonomy): Bacteria > Pseudomonadati > Pseudomonadota > Gammaproteobacteria > Alteromonadales > Shewanellaceae > Psychrobium > Psychrobium sp. 1_MG-2023. The sequence goes on from NZ_JAUYVJ010000001.1 coordinate 14,250, forward strand.
ACGTTTATCATACAACTGGCGTAGTGAGTACATGTTACGTGAAGCTGGTTACGGTAACCGTATGCATGATGACTTTGGTTCTCTAGACTTAAGTGCGGTTTATCACTTAAACGAGAACGTAGACCTAAAAATTGACGCAGTTAACCTATTAGGTGAAGATGTAGTTCAAAAAGGTTACAACCAAAATCAAACAAACAACTCTAATGGCACAATGGGCTTCCCAGCATTTGAGTACACAATGGCTACACGTGTAAACGTAGGTGTGACTTTCCGCTTCTAAGCTGAAAATTAACCTAGTTATAAAAGGGGCCTAGGCCCCTTTTTTTATAGCCTCAAACTGGCTTTATATTAAAAATTTACAAAACACTAGAGTAAGGTTTATTACATGACTAGTTCTATCTCTCCACTTAATGCTCAGCTTCATAAGGAGCTTAAGATACAAGAAAAGCATCACTACCCGCACACGAAAGGGCAGCACATACTGCCTGTCTTAGTACATGAGTTCGCTGAAGCTAGTGCTGAAATGCCAGTAGTGTTCGTAAAGAACACAGAAACAGGTCAATTTCAACCAGTTGTTATTTTAGGTTTTCAATCTGGCGAAAATGTTTTTTGTAGTGATGAGCAGTGGCTTATTAATTACGTCCCAGCAATAGCGACCCATTATCCGTTCGCGCTTGTAGCTTCTGAGGATAACCCTCAGCAATTTCAGTTAGGTATTAAAGATGTTGAAGTATTAGCTAAAAATACCGAAGGGGAGCTGCTGTTTGATCAAAATGGCGCGGAAACAGCTTATTTGGAAAAACGTAAGAATACCTTAGGGCAGTACTATGAAAATAGCTTAATCACAGAAGGTTTCGTGAAGCTACTTGCGGATAAGGACTTGCTCGAAGAGCAAACGCTAAGTTTGACTTTAAAGGGCGACAAGATAGATATGAATGGAATCTATTTAGTTAACCAAGAAAAGTTACAGAGTTTGCCCGCAGAGGACTTCTTATTGCTGAGAAGTAAAAACTATTTATTACCAATTTACTCACATATCAATTCACTGCGCCAAATACAAAAATTGGTTGCGTTGAAGCAAAAATAGTATTTGATTGATCTTAGGCAGCGCTGTAGAAATGATTAGGTAACTCATGGCGGAAAATACGAATAGAACAATAAAGAAAGTGGTTATCGTCGGTGGTGGCACCGCAGGCTGGCTTGCGGCGAATCACTTAGGTAAGCAGTTAATTAACGAACACAGTGGTGTCGAAGTCTGTTTAATTGAATCTCCAAATATTCCAACTATTGGTGTCGGCGAAGGCACGGTGCCGCTGATGCGTCAAACGCTGCAAGAGCTTGGGATCAGTGAAACTGAGTTCATTCGAGAATGTGACGTTACCTTTAAGCAAGGGATTAAGTTTGTCGATTGGGTCGATAACCCAGTGGCAAACAAGCCAAGCTATTATCATCATGTTTTTGATTACCCAAACATTACTGAACTTGACTTAACACCTTATTGGCTGGATGGTTTAGCAGGTGATAAGAGTTATGCTGATGCACTCTCAATTCAAGGGGCTGTTTGTGATGCAGGGCTTGCGCCTAAATTAATTACTACACCTGAATATCAAGGGTTAACCGCTTATGCTTATCATCTTGATGCCGGAAAGTTTGCTGCTATCTTAACTAAAAATGCGACTAAAAAGCTTGGTGTTAAACATATCTTTGCTGATGTGCTTAAGGTGAATGTCGCAGAGTCGGGTGATATAACATCTGTGACGACAGATAGCGCGGGTGAGATAGCTGCAGATATTTTTGTTGATTGCACTGGCTTCAAAGCGTTGCTAATCGGTGAAGCGTTAGGTAGCAAGTTTATCTCGAAGCAAAACACCTTATTTGCTGATCATGCTTTGGCGATTCAAGTCCCTTATGATGAGCCAGCAGCGCCAATCCCTTCTTATACTATATCTACGGCGCAACAAGCTGGCTGGATCTGGGATATTGGATTAAATGAGCGTCGAGGTATTGGTCATGTGTATTCATCAGCACATACCAGTCATGAACAAGCAGAGCAAGATTTACGTCAATATATTGGTCCCGCAGCAGAAGGAATTGATGCTCGCCTTATTCCTATGAACATTGGCTATCGTGAACTCTTTTGGAAAAATAACTGTGTGGCAATTGGGTTGTCTCAGGGATTTGTAGAACCTCTTGAAGCAACAGGTTTATTGGTGTTTGATGCAACCTCAAAGATGTTAGCGACGCAATTTCCTGCCAAGCATGACGATATAGCGACAGTGGCAAAACAGTTTAATCGTAATGTTCAAGCGACTTGGGATAATGTTATTAGCTTTGTCAAAATGCATTACTGCTTATCTAAACGCGATGATAGTGCGTTTTGGCTTGATAATAGGGATAAAAATAGTATTCCTGATACGTTATTAGAACAACTAGAGCTGTGGCGTAATTACGTGCCGACGCAATACGATTTCTCAAATCGCTTTGATATATTTAATCGAGAAAACTTTCTTTATGTAATGTATGGCATGCATTACCCGACGCAAATAGACGCTATTAAATCTCGTTTTCAAGAGGATGAGGTCGCTAAGCAGCACTTTAAAATGATGGCCCAACGAACTCAGGGGGCATTAGCAAATTTGCCTTTACATCGCGAGCTGTTGCTTAAGATTGCTAGGTATGGTTTGCAAAAACGGTAATCATGTTATGAAAACCAAGCTTATTTTTAAGAAAAAGTAAATTATCCCTTGGTTTTTGTTGCATCAGCCCCATATCAATTTTAACAATTAATTAAAATAATATTTTATTTAGGAATAACTATGACTTCTCCAATTAAGCCGCTAAATGCCAACCATCATAGCGATATTAAAATTAAAAGCGGCCTGAATCTTGATTCTGTGAAAAGACAGCAAGTACTTCCGTTAATCGTGCATGAGTTTGCGAAAGCGGGTGCAGCGATGCCAATTATTTTTATTAAACCGTCTGAAAAGGCTGAGTACCAGCCAGCGGGCTTAATGGGATTAAAGCCAGATGAAAACTTATTTTATAAAGAAGGTAAGTGGGTTGGAGACTACATCCCAGCAGTGATTACACACGCACCTTTCGCTATGGTACCGACACCAGGCGAGGAGTCTCGTTTACAAATGTTAATTAACGAAGACAGCGAGCAATGTAGTAAAACGGAAGGTGAAGCTTTATTTGCTGACGGCAAAGAGACTGAGTATCTAGTAAAGCGCAAAGAAACACTGGGTAACTATTTCCACAGCATGCAACTAACTCGCGAGTTTAGTAAAGTGTTAGTTGAGCATGAACTATTGGTTGAGCAGTCATTGACGCTTGAAATCGCAGGTGAAAAAGTTCGTATTAATGGTTTATTCTTAATTGATGAAAAGAAATTAAATGAATTATCAGATGAGAAGCATCTAGAGTTACGTAAACGTGGCTTCTTAGCACCGATTTACGCTCATTTAGGTTCATTACATCAGGTAAATAAGCTAGCGCAATTACGTACAGCTTAATTTATTTACAAGATTAATTCTGAAAACATGGTCGCTTAAGGTGACCATTTTTTTTGCTTGTATTTTATTGGTTTAGGTCATTTAATATGGCATGGAATATTAAATGTGGGTAATTATTTAGTTTGACAGCGCTGTCAAAGCTGGTAATGTAGCTCAAATTTTTTGCTATTTTTTATATTGGGATTTGTGGGTACATTGATTCCGATAAAAGAATACATCTGAAAAGGTAAATAATAATGAAAAAAAGATTATCTACGGTAATGCTTAGCTTGGCGGTATTGTTGAGTGGTTGTGGTTCAGATAAAGAAACCACAGCACCGAAAAATGCTGTCGCTAAACAAGAAGCTGTCGCTACAGACCCTGTTGCTGGTTTTACTCAAGCTAGTTTTGACGCCATTGCTAACAGTTTAGACATTTCTTTTGAGCACCTGACTAATATTAAAGGTGATCACTGTGATGCGAAGAAAGCCGACGGTCACTGTTTTCAAGCCCGATTATCTTTTACTGCTGAACAAGCTATCAATGAAAAAAACCTTTCTATTTACTTTAGTCAAGTCTCTCCTATTCAAACTTTCACTAGTGAAGGCTTAACGGTAGAACACATCAATGGTGACTTACATCGCCTGACATTAACTGATGATAAAAGTACCTTTAAAGCTGGTGAAACGAAAACTATCGATTTTAATGCGATCTATTGGTCAGTTTCAGAACACGATGCAATTCCAAATTACATCTTGCAAAAAGAAGGTTTTGAGCCACGGATTATTGCGAGCACAAAGTCATTCATTGATAGTGAAACTGGCTTAGAATCATTGCCATTTGTGAAAAGCTACACCGACGTTGAAAATCAGTTCAAACGAACTCCTGATGACAAAACGCCTTGGGCGACTACTGCTGTGTTATTCGATAATAATGCTAAGTTAGGGACAAGTAATGTTGATGTTGATTTCTCAATCTTACCGACACCACAGAAAGTTTTAGTGCCTAAAGTAGCTAGCCGTTTAGATATTAGCAACGGCTTAGCTGTTGACTTTAATGGTTTAGATAAGTCATTACTAAATTCGGCGGTTGAACGTTTGGCTTCACTGGGAGTTCCTGCTGGTAAAAGCGGTGCTGCAGTTAGCTTGTCAGTTAATAAAAAACTAGCGGCTGAATCAGGTAGCTATAAATTAGTCATTAATAAAAGCGGCATCTCAATTGAAGGTAGCGACATTACTGGTGTCTATTACGGTTTACAATCGATTGCTGGCTTAGTGACTGTGGGTAAAAAGAGCCTGCCTCATGTCAGTATTTCTGATACACCGCACTATCAATTCCGTGGTATGCATGTTGATGTTGCGCGTAACTTCCTAGACAAAGCATTTATTCTTGAACTGCTAGATCAAATGGCAGCTTATAAGCTTAACAAGCTTCATTTACACCTTGCTGATGATGAAGGCTGGCGTTTACAGATTCCTTGGTTACCAGAATTAACCGATATCAGTAGTAAGCGTTGTTTAGACTTTTCTGAGCGTGAGTGTTTATTACCACAATTAGGTGCCGGTCTTGATAAAAATAGTAGTGTTAATGGCTTCTATTCAGTTGATGACTACCAAGAAATTTTACGTGCAGCAAGTGCACGTCATATTCAAGTGATTCCATCATTAGATATGCCGGGGCATTCTCGTTCATCGGTGAAGGCTATGGCAGCGCGTTATGAGCATTATAAAGCGCAAGGCGATATGGATAAGGCGACTCAATACCTATTACACGACATTGAAGATAAGACAGAATATTCATCTGTTCAGTTCTACAACGACAATACTTTAAATGTATGTATGGACTCCACTTATGCGTTTATCGATAAGGTAATGGATGAAGTGAAACGTATCCATGCAGAAGCGGGGCACCCACTAACGCGTTATCACATCGGCGCTGATGAAACTGCTGGTGCTTGGGTTGAGTCGCCACGTTGTAAAGAATTTTTAGCGAATAACAATGATGGCATTACTGAAGCGAAAGAACTAAGCGGCTACTTCATTGAGCGTGTTGCAAAACTACTTGAAGAGAAAGGGATCGAAACGGCTGGTTGGAGCGATGGTATGTTACATACTCGCTTTGAAAAAATGCCGAAGAAAGTTCAAGTGAACGCGTGGGATAACTTATTCTGGGGCGGTCATAAGAGTAATCACAAAATGATCAATCAAGACTGGGAAGTTGTTTTCTCATCACCAGAAGTATTGTACTTTGATTTCCCTTATGAAGCGGACCCTAAAGAACACGGTTATTACTGGGCAGGTCGTCACACAAATACACGTAAAATCTTTGAGTTGATGCCGGATAACTTACCGTTACATGCTGAAATTTGGTATGACCGCATGGAAACACCGTTCGAAGCAGTTGATGATGCTAAGACAGTTAAGTTACCAGGTAAATCAATGGCGGGTATTCAAGGTCAATTGTGGACTGAAACAACACGTAGTGTTGCAATGGCTCAATATAAGATTTATCCACGTCTTCTAGCTCTTGCTGAGCGTGCATGGCATAAACCAACTTGGGCGCCAGCGTACCGCACTGAGGGTGGCACTTATAACCGCACTTCAAATTACTTTGCAGCGGAAAAACGAGCTCAGCGTGATAATCAATGGCACCGTTTTGCTAAGTTAATTGCAGAAAAAGAAATGCCTAAGATGGACCTAGCCAATATCCCTTATCGTATACCTACGGTTGGCGCGAAAGTTATTGATGGTCAGCTTCATGCCAATGTACTTTTCCCTAGCCTAGCGATTGAATACCGTGTTGACGGTGGTCAGTGGAAAGCTTATCAAGGACCAACGGCCGTATCAGGTAAGATCGAAGTACGTGCATTATCAGCTAACGGTCAACGTAAGGGGCGACTGCTAGTCGTAAAGCAATAGCTAATTGCTTGATTAAGTAAAAATGAAAGTGCTTTAATAACAAACCTTTGGTTTGGTGTTAAAGCACTTTTTGTAAAATAAATGTAAAATAATTCAAAAACCAAATGACAACGCTGTCATTTTTGGTTAGGATTATTGATTAATAAATATTACTTATAAAAATATTCTTGGCTTAGATTTATATCGAGCATCTGGAGCAAGCAGTGGTCACAAATGTAATTAATGAGCAGTCACTATTTCTAGGTATTGATGGTGGTGGCAGTAAATGTAAAGCAACAATCATCGACGAAAACAACAATATTCTTGGAAGTGGAATAGCGGGTCCTGCAAATCCATTACATGGTTATGAACAAACAATTAATTCAATTGTTGAATCAGCCAAGCTTGCGTTAATCGATGCAGATTTAAGTATTGATTTAGTGAGTAGTTTAACCGCTGGTGTTGGCTTAGCAGGTGTTAATTTACCAAGCTTATTTGAAAAAATGCAGCAGTGGCAGCACCCGTTTAAGCAAATGTTTTTAACGACTGACCTGCGTATTGCATGTCTTGGTGCTCATAATGGCGAAGATGGTGCGATTATGATTACTGGTACAGGTTCTTGTGGTTATAGCTTTGTTAATGGTAAAGAAACATTTATCGGTGGTCATGGTTTCCCTCATGGCGATAAAGGAAGTGGTGCTTGGTTAGGTCTGCAGGCCGCTACAACCGTCTTACGCTCTCTAGACGGTTTAGAAAAAACAACGGCTATGAATACGATTTTGTTAGACAAGTTAAACTGTTCTAATGCTCTTGAAATCGTTGAGGCTATTGCTAAAAAACCTGCAAGCTATTTTGCTCAACTTGCTTGTGTCGCATTTCAAGCGGCAAATGAGCAAGATGAGTTAGCATTAGCTATCGTTAATGATGGTGCAAGTTATATCAGTAATATTGCTCGTAAACTCTGTTTGGAAGGACCGATTGAGTTATCACTTATCGGAGGTTTAACGCCAGTTCTAACACCTTACTTTGAGCCTGAAATTGCATCTCGATTATCTGCGCCAACTAATCCACCTGAAATTGGTGCAATTATTTTTGCTAAACAACAGCTCGCAAAACAAGCTTAAATTAAAGGTAAGGTAACAATAATGACACAGTTAACGATTAGTGCCGATAAGATTTTTGATGGTCAGCAATATCATGAACAGGCTCAGCTTAGTATTGATAATGGTGTTATTACCTCTATTACTGCCATCGATGGTAGTGCTAGTGAGCATATTTCTGGCTTAATTGCTCCTGGCTTTGTTGATCTGCAAGTTAACGGTGGTGGCGGTGCATTATTAAATACCCATGCGACCGTTGATGGGCTTAAGACGATGTTTCAAGCCCATCGTCAATTTGGTACCACAGCGATGTTACCAACGCTGATTACCGATACAGTTGAAGTGATGAGTGAAGCTGCTGATGCTATCAGTCAAGCGATTGCTCAAGGTGTTGATGGTATTATTGGCGTACACTTTGAAGGTCCGCATTTAAGTATCGCGAAGAAAGGGGCACACAGTGCTGAATTTATACGCGAAATTTCAGAGCCTGAATGGGCTGTCTTAGAACGTAAAGATTTAGGCCTGATTGCCGTTACTGTCGCCCCTGAAAATGTCTCTACTGATGATATTAAGCGAATGGTTGCTTTAGGTATTAAGGTGTTCTTAGGCCACTCTAATGCTGATTTTTCGACAGCTCAGGCTGCCGTCGATGCTGGTGCAACAGGTTTTACTCATTTGTTTAATGCTATGTCAGCATTTACTTCTCGCGAGCCGGGCATGGTTGGAGCTGCTTTATTAAATGATAGCGCTGTATGTGGATTAATAGTTGATGGTCACCATGTTGATTACACCAGCTGTAAGGTGGCATTAAAGGCGAAGCCGCAAGGTTCGTTAGTGTTGGTTACTGATGCTATGTCTGTAGTTGGTACCGATATTGAGCGCTTTGCTTTCTTTGACCGTGAGATTGTCCGCACTGGTGATAAATTAAATTCAACAACGGGTGAGCTAGCGGGTTCTGCGCTAGATATGGCATCTGCGGTTAGAAATACGCACCGTCATCTAGATGTATCACTTGCTGAATCACTGAATATGGCAAGTTTATACCCAGCGCAGTATTTATCTCTAGATAAATCGTTGGGGCGGTTGATTGTTGGCGCTCGTGCTGACTTCATTGCACTAAATGATAATGTTGAGGTAACCCGTACTTGGGTTGCTGGAAAAGAATAAGAAAAGCGGTCACTCTGTTGGAGGTTTTATGAATGTTGATTCAGATGTAAGTACTTCGAAGCAATCGAGTGTGATGCCGATGACTATCATTGGTATCTTGTTTTTTATCTTTGGTTTCGTGACGTGGTTAAATGGTTCACTGATCCCATTTTTAAAGATCATTTGTGAATTAAACGAATTCCAAGCGTTATTTGTTACTTTTGCGTTTTATATTGCGTATACGGTTATGGCATTACCCATGTCATCACTGTTAAATCGTACTGGTTATAAAAACGGTATGGCCATTGGTTTAGCCATCATGGTTGTTGGCTCTCTCGCATTCATCCCTGCGGCAAAAAGTGCCAATTACATGCTGTTTTTAATTGCATTATTTGTATTAGGAACCGGTTTAACTATTTTACAAACCGCGTCAAATCCTTACGTTGTTAAAATTGGTCCTGCGAAGAGTGCGGCGATGCGTATTTCGATCATGGGTCTAATCAACAAAGCTGCAGGTGTTGTGGTGCCGCTGGTATTTACTGCTCTGATTCTTGCTGATATGGGCAATGTTTCCGAACAATCAATTGCAGCATTAACCCCAGAAGATCGCGCAGCGACGATTAATGAGCTTTCAAACAAATTGGTATGGCCATATATATATATGGCGATTGCATTAACTGCATTGATCGGCCTAGTTAAGTTTTCTTCATTACCTGAATTGGACTTAGGGAGTGAAGAAACGGGTCATGATGAAAAATCTAGCATCATTCATTTTCCACAAGTGGTATTAGGTGCTATTGCGCTATTTGCTTATGTCGGTGTTGAAGTGATCGCTGGCGATACTATCGGTCTTTATGGTTCAGGTTTAGGCGTTGAAAACTTCGCGTCATTAACGTCATATACTATGGTATTTATGGTTATTGGTTACATTATTGGTGTTACTTGTATCCCTCGTTTTATTACTCAACAGCAAGCGCTCTTAGGCTCTGCAATCTCAGGTAGTTTGTGTATCTTAGGTGTCATTCTTGGCTCAACATCTGATACATCGATTGCTGATGTTTTATGGGGTTGGTCTGGTATTGCTGTCATTCCTAACTCTGTGACTTTTGTTGCTTTAATGGGATTAGCACATGCGCTTGTTTGGCCATCAATCTGGCCTCTCGCTTTAGATGGTTTAGGTAAGTTTACTTCGCAAGGCTCAGCACTATTAATTATGGGCATTTCTGGCGGGGCGATCCTACCATTAGTCTTTGGCAAGTTAGCTCATTATGGTGATACTCAAATCGCTTATTTAGTCGGGCTACCTTGTTATTTATTTATTCTCTTTTACGCAGTCAGAGGACACAAAATGCGTAAATGGTAACAGTTTACCTCAGCAGGTTTGCCCGGATGTCACTCCGGGCTTTTTTTTGTCAAAAAATTGTCGAGTAAAGGTTTTTTGACATTATTTAGTGTTACTTTCACTTAAAAAACAAAAAATTGAAATAAAGTCGAGTCATCGCTTGTATTATTTCTGTTCATATATTCTACTGTGTGCAGCATAAGTAATATTGTATTCAATATAAACGTAAACCACCGAATCAGCATGGAGTTGGCTCGTTAATATCAGAAGAATGGAATGGGATATCAATGAAAAAAAATAAAATTGTCAGAAGTTTTTTATCCGCAGGCATGATCTTGAACGCAGCGGTATTAGTGGGCTGTGGCGGCGGTGGGGGCGACACTCCAGCACCAGTAGCAGGAAACAAGAGTCCGACACTGAGTATCACTGGCGAGAATAGTATTCAAGAGCAACAGCAGTTAAGCCTAACTGCTGTTGCAGCTGACTCAGATGGCAGTGTTGCTAGTTATCAATGGGCTGTTAAATCTGGCTTACCATTGCAGTTAAGCGGTGCCAATTCTAGCAGCGTAAGCTTTACGGCTCCTGATGTTACTGAAGATACCATGACGGTATTAGCAGTCACAGTGACTGACAATGATGGCGCGACAACCACTAAAGAAATTCAGGTAACCATTAAACGTAAAATATCGAGTGTAACTATCACTGGTTTGGTGACTGACAATGTTATTGCCAATGCAACCCTTGAGATCACCATTGGTGATCAGACATTAACAGCACAAGCTAATGGTGAAGGCCGCTATACGGCTGTACTAAATGTTGATGATTCTTTGATTAATTCGTTGATCAATATTCGCGCCTTTGGTGATCCAACGATTAATCCAGGTGTTGAGTTCGCGTCTATCTTGCCACCTGTAACTACCTTAGAGGCTATTGCTGGTGACGATGGTATTGTCGATAGTGATGAAAACTTCCGAGTCAATATTACCAATGTGTCAACGGCTGAAGTGATTTTGATTGACCGTGCTAATGGTGGTGAGGAGATTACTACTGAAGAGCAGTTAAACACTTTGTTAGCTGACGTGGATTCTGCTGAGCAGCTTGAGCTCGCTGCGGTCATTAAGATCATTGTTGATAATGATGATTTTGACTTACCTGAAGGTGTCGATTCAACGTTTGACTTGATTACCGATGAACAAGCGACTGAAGATTATATCGAAGAAATTAACGAAACAGACCCTGACCTAATTACAGAAATCGAAACAGAGATTAGGGAAGATAAAACGCTTGTTACCGATACCGAAGGTTTTGCCGACGCGTTTGATGCAAGCGCGGTGTTTATTCTTGATGAAGCCAATTACAGTGATGATCAGCCGTATAGCTATCAAGAGATTGTCGTCGATGCGGCAACAAATACGACGTTATTTAAATTTTATGAGCATGATATCGCGACTAAAAGCTTTAAAGAAAAAGCCGTTGAGTCCAACGATTATTTACTCACGTCGGCTGGTTGGGTGCCTTATGCCGAAGATCACCAACTGACACAACGTAATGCCGATGGTTCGGTGATATTTGTTAATAGTCAAGGCCAAGAAACATTAGTGACAGGTGAGCTAATTGAAAGCGCTGGTAAGAATATTAGCCAATTACTACGTGAATATGGCGATGATGATTATTGGGATGATTCATGGGCTGATAATATTAACCAGCAAGTGGCTTTCACTGAGACTGCCAGCTTATTTAAAGTTAATTTCACGACATTAAAAGCAAGTTATAACTTATGGACAGATGGCTGTGATTTAACCGATACCAAGTGTGATAATTATACTTATCTAGAAAACCACACAACGAACCGTTTAACCTCGCTTGATCATTTATTTGTTAATAAACCGTGGAATGGTGTCGATCGCAATCAACTTAAATTAATCCATGTCGAAGGTGATTACCATTACAATAACAGCTTAAAAGCAGAGTTTATTGCGTCGAAAACAGACAGTGGTTTAGTTAATTTATATGTTGAGGCTGGTGGTAACCCTATCCGCTTACTAGCTATTTCTGGCTCTTGGACTCGTGAAGTTGTTCACGGTGAAGAGTTGATTCTATTGCATATTCCAGAAGAAGTATTAGATATTATTCACTTTGATATTGATGCGGATGATACACGCAGAATGTTTGCTTTAGTCAATGGAGCTGTGCGTAATGGTAGCTATGAAAGACCTGGTGATGTTGAGTCTGGCGATGATGTATGGATGAATCAACAAGCCTTTAATCAAGTGATAAGTCATTTTAGCTACCTAGACACAGATAGCGATGGCGAATATGACGTTACGGATAGCGATGATGACAATGACGGTTATAGCGATAGTGCTGACGCATTCCCACGTAATCAAGCTGAGTGGTTAGATACCGACGGCGATGGTGTTGGTAATAATGCTGATACTGATGATGATGGTGATGGCGTATTAGATAATGCTGATCTTGACCCTCTGGACTCTGAGGTGGGAGTGGCACAACCATTAACACAAGCAGAGTTGTTAGCAAGTGCTTATATCAACATCGATCATTTCTCTGTTATCGAGCCAAGTATTGGTTTAGGTTATCATAATGCAGGCGGCTTCTTATTAAATCCTGATGGTACCGCTGTGGTGCATAGCCCTTGGGAGCTTCAGGTCGATGTAAATTGGGCCTTAGCTGACGATGTGTTAACGCTGACCCCTATTGAAACTATCCCCAATGCAGCCTCTTATGATACCGAAAGATTACTTGAGTTAGGTGTTATCACACCACAACAAGCACAAGCATACGCTGAGAGTGGCTTATCTGAATATATTCAGGTAGAAGAGCAAACAATAACAACAACCTTAAATAAAATCGGTGATAACAAGTTTGTTGAAACCAAGCATAGAACGATTACATTTACTGATGTGGATCAAGCCTTAGTGTTATTTGGTAACAGCAGTGAAGTTACTCAAACTTTCACTGATATTACCACTGTTGACTATCAGCCGATTAATCAACTTAATGTCATTCCTTTTACTACTGAGCAAGTCCTTGGCCAATGGGTACTTCCCGAGCACATAACTGATTATCAAAGACTACTTGCTGATATCGTTAGCTTTACTGATGATGGCCTTGCCCAAAGTGAAGTCACAAAAGAAAAATTTAGCTGGACGATTGGCACTGAAGGCCAGTTGATATTGACGAGCTTAACAGCACAAGCGGCCGGCACTACTAAAATTATTAGCTACGTGCAAACAGCAGCACTTGATGGTGATCTTGATGGAGTTGAGTTATTAACTCACTTAACGACTGCTGAGAATACTATCATCGGTTATGGCGCTGCATTGAGAGTACAGCAAGATATTCCAGAGTTTGATGCTGAGGGAGAGTTTCTACTTAATCACTTCACGATAGCAAATTCTGATTATTATAATGAGCAAGGATTTATAAATTATGACGACCTATGGGGTTATGTGCTTCATAGTGATGGTTCGGCCAGTCGTGGTTCTGCCAATGAGTTTGATAGTGAAGAATATTCAACCGCTAGCTATATCCACTCATGGCAGTGGAGTGAAGCAAGTACTGGCCGTATTACAATCAATGTGAATCGTGCTCAGTTTGGTGACTCATACTCTAATTGTTTTACCGCCAATGATGATTGTAATCCTTTCCGTCGCCGATTCTGGCAGCCAGTTGCACAAATTGGTGAAGAAACATTTGTGCTTGAGTGGTCCGAACGAAATATTAATGCAGATATTTTCCCGAGCGGAGAGCCTGATTGGCAAATGTTTATACCTGCACGTCTAACCTCATATCAACCTTATGACATTCATTACGATGTTGATGGTGATGGCATTCCAAATAGTATCGATATCGATGATGATAATGATGGTATTAATGATGCTGATGATCTGTTCCCGAAAGATAATTACGAATGGGCAGATAACGATGGTGATGATATTGGTAACAACCAAGATCAAGATGATGATAACGATGGTGTGGTCGACTGGGAAGATGAGTATCCGTTTGATAGCAATGAATCTGTAGACACTGATTTAGACGGTCTAGGTAATAATGCTGACACTGATGATGATAATGATGGTGTACTTGACGGGGTAGACTTAGCGCCATTAGACAACGAAGTTGGCATTGCGCTTGGCTTCACAGTGGCGGACTTAGCGGATAAATATATCTCTATCTCAGGTGGTCACTTAGATGAACCTAAAGTCAATATGGCCTATATCTCAGGTAGCAGCTTCACTTTTGTGAATGATGGAAGCGGTTCTGAAGGAAATCGAAATGGTGCAAGTGACTTTGACTGGGCGTTAGAAAATAACGTGTTGGAAAAAACCTCGACAGCACCAGTTGAATCCATTAAATATCAAACCGTTTCACAACTGGTCGAGACTGGTTTAATTACACAGGACATGGCTAATAACTATATTAATATGTATGGTGATAAATGGATTGCTGTATCAGTGACTCGTCTATCGGAGCAATGGCAATTACTTGAAAATGGCACTGAGCAAGATAGCTTCTGGGTTGTCCCTACAGATACTTATCGCATTACTCACAATGGCGATCGTGAAGAGCTGACAGGTGATATGGATGCTCCTGCGATTACCGTTGAAGGGGATGGCTTTAGCAGAACGTTGAAGGATTCATCTCAGTTAGCTGTTTATGACTTTGAAGCGAGTGAGCTAACTGGCGAATGGGTTATGCCTGTTAACTATAACCCTGATGTCCCTGAGCTGTCAGCATCGACCGTGAGTTTTAATGGTGACGGAATTAGTGGGGTTAACTTAAGTAATAGCATGGCATTTAATTGGTCACTAGATGCTGGTGTATTAGTGATTGATTACACCGATTTAGGTGCGCAGCTGCGCGTAACGCGCTTTGAGAAGAATGTAGATAGTTCTGAGCTTTATGTTGAGGTTAAACAGGGTGAAAAAACCTTTAGTACCTACATGTTAGCTGTGCAGCGAGATGATTCAGCTAATGTTGCTAGTTTAAAAGGTAACTTCCTGTTAAGCGGTATCACACTCACTAATGAAAATGTATATGACGAGGATGGTACAATTATCCCAGATGAGTACTTTGGATTCCGCTTAGATACTGATACTCAAGCATCGCGAATACATAGTGCAAACCTTGATATTTTCGGTGAGCAGCAATGGGATCGCTGGGCTTGGCAGTCAACAGGCAATAGCCTAGTATTTACATCAATGCAATCTGACGATGGTGTCCAATATAGCGACTGCTTGCCTGAAATGGGCCAGTGTAACCCTTATCGTCGTCGTCATTGGGAATTGTTGAAGCAAGTCGATGGTCGTGTTTATGTACTTGAGTGGGAACAGGAGAATGGTAACTCGTGGGACTTCGGTTCAACGGACGAGAGCTGGTGGACGCGTATCGCACCACGAATCAATTTCTATCAGGTGCATGAGTTAGACACTGATGCTGATGGCATTGTCGATAGCGCCGATACTGACATTGATAATGATGGCGTGTTAAATAGTGAAGATGTTCAGCCGTTTGATACTCACGTTTCTAGCGATATGGACGGTGATGGTGTTGCTGACCATTTAGATCGTTTCCCTAGTGATGATACTGAGTGGTTTGATTCTGATAATGACGGTTTGGGAAATAACGCCGATTCAGATGATGATAACGATGGCATTGCCGACGACGTTGATAGTTCACCGTATCGCTGGAATGAATTAATGGTGAGTAATCTGACTTTTTCGGATGCTGCAGTTGAAAGCTGTGTTACTGCCGCACTCGGGGCATCAACGTCAGTTGCTAGCGTGACTTATCTAAACTGTCAGGGGGTGACTATTAATTCGCTATCTGATTTTGTTCAATTTCCGAATTTAGCGAACTTGGATTTATCGCATTCAGATGTGGCTGATTGGTCTGCCTTGGGCTCGCTGACCTCCCTTGAAGATCTTGATGTGACGGATACTAACTTGGCTGATGCTAGTCAAATAGGGCTATTGTCAGGATTAATAAAACTACAGGTCAGTCAAAATTCATCAATAACAGATTGGAGCTTTGTTAGTTCTCTTTCTTCACTTGAGCAGTTTGCTGCAGAGAATACAACGTTCAATGATTTATCATTGTTTTCTACGGTTTCATTAAGAAAACTTTATTTAAGTCAATACGATAGTCCTTCTAGGGTGACAATGTCTAACTGGTCGAAAATAAGTGACTTCGGTGAGTTAACGAGCTTAACCGTGGCTAATACTGATTTTAGTGATTTAAGTTTAATCACTTCGAGTGTGTTAAGTTATTTATTTGTTGATAAAACGACGATTACAGATTGGAGTCAGCTTGACTCATATACTAGCCTGTCTACCTTAGGATTAAGTGATACTAGTTTTACTGATTTAAGCATGCTTCCTACGCTAACGGCTTATGACTTTCTTGGTCTTAACGCAGTAACGGTGACCAACTGGAGCGAGCTAGGAAATATTGCTATGGCAGCTAATGCTACATTGATGTTATCAGGCAGTAATATCACAGAGTTAAGTACGCTATCTGGAGCTGGCTTTGTGAGCTTAAACAGCCTGTTTATTTCTAATACAGCGGTGACTGATATTGCGCCATTGATGGATTTAACTGAATTATTACAAGTCGAGTTGGTTGGGGTGTCATTAACTGATCCCACGCAAATCGACCAACTACGTGCAAATGGAGTTAATGTACTCGAGTAGTTATAAACTCTAACTAAGAACCCAAGTCATTTTGGCTTGGGTTTTTTTATGTCTTTAATAATAGATATTACACATAATTTGGTTGAAAAAAACAATTGAGCAATGCAACATAGACCTTGTTAAATCAATAAGCTAGGTGAGTTTTAGATGAGTGTCAGGGACCGTTCAATTTTATGGCAAGTGATTATTATGCTGGTTGGTCTGCTTTTTTCAGCTCTCGCAGGTTGGTTAATTTATCAAGCAGAAGAAAAAAATGTGTACAGTGCGTTAAAGATTGATACTGACCGCCGCGCAGCTTCATTTTCACGTGATTTGGTTGCCAATACTGAACCACTTTATGCCATAGCTACTTTATTTGAACGCGGTGAAGTGCCTTCAATAAAACGGTTTAATACTCAGGCGAAAAAAGCGATTTCCCGTCATCCTGATATTCAGGCTATCGAATGGATCCCAAAGGTTGAACGCTCAAAAAGAGAAATGTATGAACAGCAACATCGAACCGTCTTTCCTCGTTATAAATTTACCGAACATGATGTAAATAAGGGGATGGTTAGTGCTTCCGTTAGAGACGTTCATTTTCCTGTTTATTACGTTTATCCTTACCAAGGTAATCAACAAGCGTTAGGTTACGATCTTGCTTCTGATCCCACGCGGCTACAATCATTGCTAAGTTCTCAAGCGACAGGGGAAACAACAGCGTCTGCGAGTATTAACTTAGTGCAAGATCAGGGTCAACAAAAAGGCTTTCTGGTGCTTGTTCCTATCTATAATAATGAGCCAAATGAGTTGATAGATTACCAGTCTCAGCTATTAGGTTTTGTGTCGGGAGTTTACCGGGTTAGTGATATTTTTTATAACTCGGCGTTACAAGAAAATCCTTTAGGCATTGAGATGAAAGTATTTGATGATACTAATGCTAACTCAAAAGCTTCGCCTGCCACTTTGTTAGTGCACCATAAATCTCGTCTTGCTGAAAAGGTGAAGGGCGGAATGGCTTATCGTAAAGAGCTGCCAACGGTGTTTGGACGACAGTGGAGTATCACTTCATCACCAACGCAAAGTTATGTTCGAGAGCATCATACATTGTTGCCGTATGTTATTAGCAGTGTTGGTATACTGTTGACGCTATTTGTGACTCATTATGTAGGTGCTATTCACCGTAAATCTAAGATGATACAAAGACTGGTAGATGAGCGCACCAAAGAGCTGTCAATTGCCAATGAGAAGTTAGAACAAGTGTCACGCACCGACTCCCTGACTGAGTTAGCTAATCGCAGATATATGGATGCCTTTTTTGTTAAAGAGTGGTCACGTGCGGCGCGTCACCAAACGAACCTTTCAGTTATCATGCTCGATATTGATCATTTTAAAGCGTATAACGACTTTTATGGTCACCAGGCTGGAGATGAGTGTTTGAAAGTTGTTGCTCAGGCACTTGCTGGGATTGTAGGACGCCCAGGAGACTTGGTTGCGCGTTACGGTGGAGAAGAATTTTCTATTATTGTTGCTCAAACAGAAAATGTAGAGCGTATTGCTGAGAATGCTAGACTCGCTGTTGAACGATTAAAGTTACCTCATCTAGCGTCTTCAACTGGAGAGTTTATTTCGATCAGTGTTGGGGTCTGTTCGGTGATACCATCAAGTCATTTTGTGCCTAATTTACTTATCAAGGCGGCAGATGATGCCTTATATCAAGCAAAAGAGAAGGGGCGAAATAGGGTTGAGTTCGGATCGCTTGAATTCACTGAGCTTTAGGTTTTATTTGCTCGCTAAAGTTTACCGTTTCCCTTATTAAAGCGACGAGCTTACGTACACAGATCATTCGAGAGTAGTTTGGCCTGACGACTAAAGATATCCCTCGGGTTGGTTGTGGATTCTCGAATGCAAGATAGTTAATATTTTCGTTGGTAAGTCCTGATTGAGTAGCGAGTGCTGGCAACAATGTGATCCCCAAGCCACAGGCAACCATGTGACGTAAGGTTTCTAAGCTGGTGGCTTGAAAGCTATTATCTTCTTGCGCTCCTGCTGCAAAGCAATAACCCATTGCTTGATCTTTTAAGCAGTGGCCATCTTCTAGAGTCAGGATATTTTGTTGGTGTAAATCGCTCAGGAGTAGGTTTTTTTTATCACTTAGAGGATGCTCTTTAGGGCAAGCTAGCATTAAAGGTTCATCAAATAAGTGGTAAGCGTCAAACTTTTCCATTTCGGGTAAATAAGGCAAGATTAAAGCGTCTAATTTGCCTTGATTGAGTTGTTCAAGTAAAACCTTCGTTTGCTTTTCATGCAAATAAAATTTGATATTAGGTAGTGATTGGCTAAGCAGCGGCATAATCTTGGGTAATAAATACGGCGCTAATGTCGGAATTAGCCCTAAATGTAAATCACCAGCGAAGGGGTCGAGTAATGCTTTTGCTGAGGCTTCAAAATGTTGTGCAGCTTGAAGCACTTGACGAGCTTCTTTGACCAATGTTTCACCCGCAGGAGTGAGCATCACATTGCCCCGATGACGCTCAACTAACTGTAAGCCGAGTTGGTCCTCTAGCTTCATGAGTTGGCCACTTAGGGTCGGTTGACTCACAAAGCACGCTTGAGCGGCTTGACCAAAGTGTTTGTGTTGCTCAATGGCGTCAAGATATTCAAGATCTCGTAATTTAATCATCGGGAGTTACCTTACGTAATAAATTTAGCCTAATGCTAACCAGCAGCCGATCAAGACCATTAGACTGCCAGAGATACGATTAACTAATTGGATACAGCCATTTTTACTTAACACTTTTTTTAACGTTAAGCCGCCTGTGGCATATAGCATCATACAGCTAAATTCCATAAATAGAATAACCATAATTAAGACGCTTAATTGAGGAGCTAATGCTAAGTCTGGATTAATAAAAGGAGGCAACAACGACATCATAAATGCCCAACCTTTGGGATTTGCTACTGCCGTAAAATAACCTTGGCCAAATAAGGTCCAGTTTGACGCCTGTGCTTTAACATCAGTTTCAGACTCTGGCTGTAAAGATAGTTTGCCTTTACTTAGACACATTTGGACGCCAATATAAATGAGGTAGGCGCCGCCCAGCCATTTAAATATACTAAATACAGCGGGGTAATTTAGCATCATGGCTGCAACACCTAATACGGCAGCAATAGCGACTGTAGCCACACCCAAGAGCTCCCCATACATCATATATAAAGTGCGTCTAATTCCAATGCTCATACCAAGACTCATCGCTAGTGTCATGCACATGCCGGGAGTAATCGAGATGAAAAAGCTAGTCGGAATAAAAATTAAAATAAGTGATAATTCAAGCATTTGATTGATATATCTAGAGTGCGGACGGCCTATTTTATCTGGATTTTATTAATACTTCACATACTTTGTAACATAGCTATGCTTTGCCTTTGAAGTAAATAAGTTACACTGTGTTTAGTTCAGCCTGTGAGTGAAATGAGGAGTCAATATGCCGTTACCGTTAATACTATTGGGGACTGCTCTAAGTTCGGTTGCACTCTATAGTGAGCAAAAAAGCCACTTACGTAAGCAAGATCGTCAACGTTTCAGACCGAACAATCATGATATGGGCCGTGAACCTTCAGAGTTATTGCCTAGTAAGCACTTAGTTAGGGTTATGCCGGGGAGTGTTGTTTGTTGTGAAGTGTATCAAGCCTTCCAGCATACTGGTATTGTCGTTGATGACGATACTATTATTGAATTACATGGCAGTGGCTTGATACGAGCGGTATCTTTTAAACGATTTTTACATGGACGTAGTGGTAAGAATATTTTTATTGCTTGCGATCGTAGGGCGCAACCAATTGTGGTTAATCAGGCTATTGGGGCTGCTGTGAATGATATTTTCACTTTCCACCGTTATGATTTATTCACCGCAAATTGCTATCGTCATACATGGCGTTGGTTAACTGGATTGGACCGTGAAATAAGTTCGTTTGAGCAATTTAATCGGTTGTTGAGTGCTCAAGCCAAACAACCGATCTATTGGGATAGAGCACACTTACCTAGCCGCTTAAATCACCTCTAACAAAAAGCTGGAATTCCTGTGATTGCACGGCCTAAAATTAAGGCGTGCACATCATGCGTACCTTCATAGGTATTGACCGCTTCTAGATTCATCACGTGACGAATAACTCCAAACTCATCGCTAATACCGTTGCCGCCATGCATGTCTCTTGCAATACGGGCGATATCTAAAGCCTTGCCACAGTTATTACGTTTTAATAATGAAATAAGCTCAACAGGGCATTGATGTGTATCCATGAGTCGGCCCATTTGCAAGCAACTTTGCAAACCTAAGCTTATTTCAGTTTGCATATCGGCTAATTTCTTTTGCACGAGCTGGTTGGCTGCAAGGGGACGGTTGAACTGTTGACGATCGAGGGTGTAGCTTCTTGCTGCATTAAAGCAATATTCTGCTGCGCCTAAACTTCCCCAAGCAATACCGTAGCGAGCTTTGTTAAGGCAACCAAAAGGACCTTTCAAGCCAGTGATCTCAGGAAAAATATTTTCCTCAGGGACAAACACATTCTCCATCACAATCTCACCGGTGATTGATGCCCGTAATGAAAACTTGCCTTCGATCTTTGGTGTAGATAGCCCATGCATCCCTTTTTCTAGAATAAACCCACGTATCACGTTATCGAGCTTCGCCCATACGACAAATACATCAGCGATAGGGGAGTTAGTGATCCACATCTTCGTGCCATTTAAGCAATAACCGCCATCGACTTTGGTTGCTTTACTGAGCATAGAGGCTGGATCACTGCCTGAGTTTGGCTCGGTTAAACCAAAGCAACCCACCCACTCGCCAGTGGCCAGTTTTGGTAAGAATTTACACCGTTGTTGTTCTGTACCATAAGTGTAAATAGGGTACATGACTAAGGAAGATTGCACACTCATTGCACTGCGGTAGCCACTATCAACCCGTTCTACTTCACGAGCGATTAAACCATAACTCACATAATTAGCAGCACTGCCCCCGTAGGCCTCGGGTAATGTGGAGCCCAATAAGCCTAGCTCGCCGAGTTCAAACATGATATCTCGGTCAAAGGACTCTTGCCTATTAGCTAATAGCACTCGGGGTTGTAATTTGTCTTGGCAATAGTTATGGGCGGCATCACGGATCATTCGCTCTTCTTCGCTTAATTGTAAGGTGAGTTGCAGTGGATCTTGCCAGTTAAATTGCGGCGTGTTGTGCATAAAGGCTCCATGTAATCGGCGGCGGGATTATAGAAGCTATATTATGCTGAAGTTTACGCCAAACCAATTATTCTATATCAACAAAATACAATTGCGCTGTTAACTAAAGCTGCCACTAATCGTTTGAGGTGTTTCACTGTCGTGCAGTAACTTAACGCCATGAATTAAGCGCGACAATTCTGGGCGGCATAATTCATTATTGGTTATGTCCATAATGACAATTTGCCCTTTCTCGTTTAGGACAAATAATGCTGGTTCTGCAAACGGGTGATTGGTTTCTGAAAAATCACTAGGGACTGAAATAAATAATCCCAACTCGTGCATTTGTTGTAAAGAAAGGCCGTAGGCCAACGGGTAGGACACATGCAGTTGCTGCAAATGAGATTGTAGCTGGGGAGCATCATCGGCTGATGCTGCCACTATACTAATGCCACTTTCTGCGAGTGTTAGTTTGGCATCTTCTAAAGAGTTCAAAAATTGTGTACAGCTTTCGCTGTGCCCTCCTCGGTATATAGCGATTAGTTGCCATGTGGCATCATGGTACGGTCGACTAATTTCAATTTCAACGCCGCTGATGGTGGGTAATGAGATTCGAGGGAACTGTTCTCCTGCACCTAGTTTGTTGCTACTCATGAGATTGCTCAAGCTCCTTTTTTATTCTCATTGTTTATTATAGGCAGGAGTTGGAAATTGCGCTGAGAAAAATAACAGCAAAGCCCTATGGCACTGACTTAATGAGGATTAAACCTTGAGAGAAGTATCCATTTAGAAGATTTCATCAGCTTGGCGATCAAAAGGTTCAATTAATATTACGCTATTATTTTGCGTGATTCGATTAAACTGAGGTAGGTTAAAACTAATCGCAAGTTTCTCTTGCGTGATATTTTGTTGCTCTTTGGTAAATGTGTAGAAACGATATATTTCTCGAATTAATTGTTCTTCAGTTTGTTGGTCTTGCCAGTAACTAGAAAGGTGATTGTGCTCATCTAAGATATACACTTGAATCCCGGCTGTTTGCTGTTCTAAAAAGAACTGAACATAGCCGATACTGCCGTGTTCATAAATAATTCTCGTCAGTTTGTTCGTTGTTTGATGTTGGTGGGGCAGTTGGGTTAACGGTGCTTTGCTTAGTTGTTGGTATAGCTCGACTGCACTACTAATTGTTTTGAACTCTACTTTATCTTGTTGAAAAAAAAGACCGTAAAGCTTTCCAGCAACAACTAATGACTTGACTTGAATACCTTGTTTACTCGATTTTTTGTTAATCGCAATGCACTCTTTGAGTAAAAAGAGTACATGGTCTTTTAATAACACATCATGCTGTGCTGAAAGGCTATGAACACTAAAATCCGGTGTCGGGTCTGCGGGTCTAATTAAGCTAATTAAATGGCACAGCATCTTTAATATCGCCAGATCACCGTTAAAAGAGATGGCATGATGCTCATTCCATGAGTTGCGATAAACTAAATCAATACTAGAAACTAGACTGTGTTTTTTGCTTCCAATAGAAAAAATATTACTGATGAGCCAGTCCATGATTTGTGATTGGCCGTGAAAAGACGTTGTGTTATCGCGGCACATATTCACTAATAGTATGACTTTTTCGACTCGACTTGCTTGGGACAGCGCGCTTTTCGTTGCTTGACTTTTCACTGCAAACTCATCGCTTAGAATGTGAATTGCCTGATTCACTTTATGGCTTTCCTGAGCAATATCGATAGGGAGCTTTATTTGAGTTTTACTTGATACAATCTGATTAACGGCGGCCCAAGCGAGTAATTTAATGATCTTCTTGTCTTCGTGAATAATAGTATTCTTGCCATAAACCGGAGCTTGGTTTAACAATAGCCATTGCCGCTGTTGTTGTTTGTCTAAACCTCTTCTAAAAAATAGCTCATTGGTGCTTGTTCGAGCTTTGTGTTGCTGTGGTAGACGACTGATTTTTGTCGCTGACTCTTGGTAAGCAGAATATAGCTTACGGCTAAGTACTGTTAACTCTTGGGGGTAAAGTGCCTCATCAACATGATGGGTTTGCGCCATCTTTTTCATGAATTGATAGCTTTTTAATAATGCAGATACTAATGCTTGATGGTGGTGTTGAACATCGACGGGACTCCATCGTTCACAACGATCTAAGTGGCATATCTTTTTGTGGGTAAACCCCCATTGTTCAGTGAGTCCGGCTAAGATCTTCTGTTGATAATCGTAGTCATCAGCATTATTAATATAACTCAGCCCAGGGGCACACTTTAAATAAAAGCACTCCCGGGCTAACTCTAACCGCTCAAAGTCTTGCTGCTCTATTAAATATTTACTGACCCGTTGCAGTAATAATAAATAATGATCGGTGAATTTCCCCTTTTTAAGCTGTTGCTGAGCCTGTTGGCTTAATAGGGTTGTTTCTGGAAAATCATTAAAATACGACTCTAACAGAATGGCCTTGAGTAATGACTTTTCAGGTGAGTCAATGCCTTTATAAAGCTGCCACATCATTGCCCCAAAATACTCCTGGGCAGGAATGGGTTGTGGCTGACCAAAGTCTAGGTAATCAGTGGCTTGCTGTTGCTCCTTTGTATGCCAAGCAATAGGTTTTCCTGCCAGTGCTATCGCTGAACGATAAAACTCATCGAGTAACAACCAATGTTGCGCACTGCCACTTGACTCCTTGTCGAAACTTGACTTAATCTCTTGTTTAAACTGGTTGGTTGTTACAATAAATAAATGTAACTCAACACCTAATTGTTCGGCCCATTGTTCGATTAAATAGCACTTAGCTGCTATTTTCCTATTAATCTCTTCATTATTGTTGTCATTGATACATAGCCATACATCCCAATCTGAGTTGCAGCTTTGGCCGATGCTACCAAGGCTCCCTATCGTGTAAAGCCCATCAATTAACGGCTCGGCTTTGACTGAGTGGTATTGAAAATTAAAAAAGCTTTGAGCGAGTTGCTGGGCTTTTATGCTCGGTGTGTAATGAGATATTTGACATAAGGGTATGTCTGGATCGTAACTAGGCAAACAGGGATCGTTGCAATGGATTAACAGAGGGAGTAATTCACCCAATTGCTTATTTTGCGATGTTAGTTTATCTAACATTAAGCCGATATGGCGAGAGCGATCTATTGGTGTATCAAGGATACTACTATGTTGCGCTAGCTCTGTATGGTTCACCATGGCTACCTTAACTCGAAAGGGTACGCCCTATTTTAGCGAATAGTCTCTTTGTTTTACCACTGTTTTTTAGCTTCACTCATCACAGGCGTTCGCGCTGTTGTTATTTCGATAACGCTGTTATCTAACCGAAGCGAGTTTATTCTTTAGCCCATTGAGTGGGTAGCCTTTCTGATATGCCTTTTGGGCGGCTTTTTCTGCAGCGTTGTATTCACCAAGTTCAAAAAGTAATAAACCATAATTGTAATTTAATTCAGCGGCGGTAGGCGTTATTTTGAGTGCCCTTTGGTACACTTTTTTTGCTTCATTGAGGCGCTTTGTCGCTTGTAGGTGCATACCAAATAGCATGTATGAAACCGCATCTTTGGGCTGGAAGTATAATGCGCGTTTGAAATAGCAATCGGCATTATAAAACCCTTTTAAAAGCCCCCTTTGTTCATATTGTGAGACAGCATATAAGGCTTGATGATAGTTAGGAATGGCTCGTAAGGTGTAATCTAAATCACTGGAATGTCGTTTGCCTTGTAGCCGCCTGACGTTATCATTGAAGTGGTATTTTAGCACGACACCAAGCTTACTTCGATGCTGTGGATTAGTTGAATCAAAAGGGCCATAAGCATTGCTAAGCGGCTGCCCTTGCTTGATCCCACAGTGTTGATTATCCCTAATTGACTGGCCTTGACTAAAGAGAGGGAGAGCAATTAATGCCATTCCTAGCAAGTATTTAGCGCGATGAGATTTTTTCAAAACTTTATCCATATTTTTGAACTATTCTTAAACTCAGTATAGACATAATTATAAAAAAGATGTTGAACCTAACTAAGAATTGATTGAGGGGACGTGAACACTCATGGAGGATAAATCCGTTTTGTATGTGGCTTTTCATTACCCGCCGATTTTAGGCAGTAGTGGTATGTTAAGAAGCTTAGTGTTTACTCGTTATTTGGCACATCAAGGTTGGGATGTAAGGGTATTAAGTGTCTCGTTAACGGCCTATGAAAAATGGTCGCAGCAGCAAAAAGACCTTGTCCCGAGCCAAGTAAAAGTCATACGCAGCTTTGCTAGAGATGCTGCCAAGAGTTTTAGCTTTCGAGGGAAGTATCTTTCTTGGCTGGCGTTGCCCGACAACTGGCAAAGCTGGATCATTGGCGGTGTCGTATCAGGTCTTAGAGAAATTCGTCGTCATAAGCCTAAAGTCATTGTCTCTACTTATCCAATAGCAACAGCTCATATCATCGCTTATATCCTCCATCGCCTTACAAATGTACCTTGGGTCATTGATTTGCGTGACCCAATGGCACAAGTTGACTATCCAACCAACCCAATCAAAAAAAGAATCTTTCAGTGGATTGAGAGAGTGGCTGTTAAGCATGGTAGGTGCTTAGTGGTGACTACGGAAGGAACACGAAAGCTTTATCAGGCACGATTTCCTCAATGTGATGATGATTTTTTTAAAGTGATTAGTAACGGCTACGATGAGGAAATATTCAGGTCATTGGCTGTGCCCCCAGTGAAAATCAGCAATGGGGGAAATGATGACGCAGCAGATCCGGAACAGCCAATAACGTTGCTACATAGCGGTGTTATCTACCCAAGTGAGCGGGACCCGACGCATTTGTTTCAAGCAATAGCGACCTTAAAGAAACAGCAAAAAATTGATGCCAGTGAGTTGAGGATTAAGCTGCGTGCCGCAGGTCACTGTGCAGAGTTTAAACCGCTTATTAAGCAACTTGATATCGAAGATATTATAACGTTTTCCCCTATTGTTCCCTACAAAGAGGCGCTGGAAGAAATGTTTAGCGTCGATGGTTTATTAGTGCTTCAAGCCGCAAATTGTAATTATCAGATACCCGCTAAAGTGTATGAATACCTGAAAGTTCAAAAGCCCATTTTAGGGCTAATGCCTCAAGAAGGCGATACTGGACAATTACTTAAAGGGCAAAACTACCCCCGCGTTATCCCCCTTGATGACACCGAGCTGATCGCACAAGGGTTGATGGCATTTATAAACGATATTAAGACGCAAAACTTCAATATTCCTGCTGCACCTGCACAGCTGTCACGACAATATCAAGCGGCCAAATTTTGTGAGCTGTTAAAAGAAATAACGTAATTAATATGTTTATGGCAAGGTTGAGTTAGATGAATAAACCAATGATAAAAGGAAGCTAATATGCCTTCATCACTACAAAAGATTTCTGAATGTGACCTGATGTTTGCTTGGCAGCGGGATGTCTGCATTAAGTCTGACGAGGTGATTTCTCAGGCAGAAAGCTCGCAATATCAAGTGATTGTCTGGGGTAACGTCCGACCATATGGAGAAGAGCAATTGGCTAGCAATAAAGGGCGAGGAGCGGTTTGTTTACTTAATGCGCTTAAGCGCTATGGTCAGGGCTTTTACTCTCGTATTTCAGGCTTCTTTGCAGCGGTGATATATAACAAGGTTAGTCATAATATCGAGTTAATTACCGATCACGTTGGTTCGATGCCTTTATTTTATCACTTAACTGAGCATGAGCTTACCATTAGTAATAGTTTGAACGTGATGAATACTAGTGAACTGTCGCTTAACCCTCAAGCAATTTTTAATTATTGTTACTATCACTGTATTGCTGCGCCCACGACTATATATCAAGGGGTTTTTAAGCTCGAAGCGGGGCAGATGATCCGGATTGAAACGAATAATAAATTGACTTCAAAAGTGCTATATCAACCGCGCTATCAATATAGTGAAGAAGGAGATGAAGCATTATTTACGACATGTCGCTCGCTTGTTTCTCAGGCTGTAAAACAGCAGCTTAGTCCACAATGTGGTGCTTTTTTAAGTGGTGGGCTGGATAGCTCAACTGTTGCAGGCATGCTAAAGCAGGTCCAGGGCACGGCCAAAACATTCTCGATAGGCTTCGAGCAGAAAGAATATGATGAAAGTGCTTATGCGCAATTGACCGCGGATCATTTTTCAACGCAACACCATCGCTTAGTGTTACAACCTCAGGCGCTAATTGACAACTTTAAAGCGATTGCTAGTTATTTTGATCAACCCTTTGGTAATTCATCAGCGATGGCTGCATATAGCTGTGCTACATTTGCAAAGTCACATGGAGTAACACATTTACTTGCTGGTGATGGTGGTGATGAAATATTTGCTGGCAATGAACGTTATGCTCAGCAGCGCATCTTTGAGCATTTTCATCAGATCCCAAACATTGCTCAGCTTATACTGACAACGGCTTTTAGGCCTAAGGTACTGACGAACATACCGGGGCTTAAAAAAGTGGCTAGCTACTTAAAGCAAGCCAATGTTCCTTTGCCTGATCGTCTAGACAATTATAACTTTATGAATCAATTTCCACTGCAGGAAATGTTCACACCACAATTTTTAGCACAAGTGGATATCGCTGAGCCTCAAAAGCAAAGACAAGCTCGCTATAACCAAGCGAAAACTCAAAGCACTCTAGAGAAAATGTTGTTTTTAGACTGGCAACACACTTTGGCCGACAATGACTTGGTGAAGGTCAGTAAGATGTGCCAAAAGGCTGGTATTGAAGTGAGCTACCCTTTGTTAGAAAAGGAGCTGGTGGACTTTAGCTGTTGTATATCACCAGGTAAAAAGTTAGCGGGTAATCAGTTAAGAGATTTTTATAAGCGAGCATTTCGGGGGTTTTTATCCAATGAAACTCTGGAAAAAGAGAAACATGGTTTTGGCTTGCCTTTTGGGGTTTGGATGAAAGAAAGTAAGCCGTTGATGAAAATGGCAGAAGATGCTTTATGCCAATTAAATAAACGCAATATTTTTCAAGCACACTTTTTAAAGCAAGCATTAGGCAAGCATCAACAAGAACATACGAGTTATTATGGCGAATTGATTTGGATTTTAGTGATTCTAGAGTTATGGCTAGAGAGTAGGGGTTTATAAGGTGGGAGGATTACATCGATTATTTCAAGGTGTCGGTTCACTGTTTTCAAGTAATAGATTAAGCATCTTAATTTATCATCAAGTGTTAGAGCGTGAGGATCCATTTCGCTCAGATCTTCCGACAGCATTTCTGTTTAAGCAACAAATGGCATTGATAAAACAATACTTTACTCCGCTGGGGTTGGATGAAGCACTTGAATTATTGGCGAAAAAAAAGCTGCCAGCCAATAGCATTGTTGTAACGTTTGACGATGGCTATGTAAATAATCTCCAAATTGCAGCGCCGATTTTAAAGTCGCTAAACATACCTGCTACCGTTTTTGTCGCCACGGCATTTACTGACGGCGAGAATATGTGGAATGATAATATTATTGACCTTATCGCATTTGATGGCATTTGTGAGTTTGATTTTTCGTCAATTGGGTTAGGGGTTCACCAGGTCTCAAATCAACAACAGCGTTTATCGTTAATTAATAGCACCTTAGAAGCTCTCAAATATGTGCCTTATCAAGAACGCGCTAGTCGAGTTAAAGAAATAATGATGGCACATCAATTTGAAAACGCGTCATCGAAAATGATGAACTGGGCGCAGCTTGAGCAGCTAAACGAATATGGCGTCTCGATAGGGGCCCATACTGATGAGCATCCAATCTTAGCGGTATTAGAGTCAGAACAGCAGCAACAACAAATAGAGCGCAATATTGAGAAGTTGTCACAGTTGCCATATGTAAGATCCCCATTGCTTTTTGCTTACCCAAATGGTCGATTCGGTGAAGATTATAATGACCAGACGATGAGTCTATTATCTAAACTGGCCATTCCTTTCGCTGTTACGACTCATGCGGGGGTGTCTTCGCCGACGACAGACCCGCTACAATTACCACGATATACGCCGTGGCATAAATCATTATGGAAATTTCACATGCAATTACTACTAAATACATTTAATGTTCACCGCTAATTTTTTCACAAGGCTTAGCATTATCGGTTGAGTTGTTTTAAAATCGAGACCAATCAAAGGACTCGAACATATGAATAACAGGTATTTATTTTGCAATTAAAAATAAAGATTGAAGTGAACCCTACTCAAGAGCTGTTACGTTCTGATGTGAAACCGCCCTTTGACGTCATTAAAATTACTAAATTTGTTATTACCGTTCTTTTGATTATTATCACCATCGGCTATGTGTGCTATCGAGCGCTGATAACACCTGCTGCTCAACCAAAAATTGTTAATCAAGTTATGGCCGATGTATTAGAACCATCACAACCTATTGCTGAAAAAATTGAGCCTGAGATATCTCCTAGTGATAAGGCTATTGAGAAAGCTCCACCGCAAACCCTTGAGGGTAAAGTGTTGGAAGCGCAGGCTCCTGATAGGCTGATTAAAGCGGGTCAACCCGAAGAGCGTTTTTTGACCACACCCCATGAAAGCCCAAAAGCTGCATCATTGTCCACGCAAAGCTTAGCTACCAATGTGGTTAAGCAAGTTAAAGCTGTGGCTTTGTCAAACCATGCCGATAGAAGTTCTCAGCAAAATTCTCATATTGTCCGAGCGCAATTAACATCTGCTATTGTTGCACGAGAGCCGCTTGATAAGTTAAATAGTGCTATTTCTTTAGCTACAACTAATCAGGTTTATTTGTTTAGCGAAGTGAAGTTGCTTAATGGGCAGGATATATTTCACCGTTGGAGCTTGGAAGGTGAGGTTCTCGCTAATGTTAGGTTAAGCATTGATGGGGATAATTGGCGAACCTACTCAAGTAAGGCGTTTACCGATGACATGGTTGGCGCTTGGAAAGTCGAAGTAGTGAACCAGCAAAACGAAGTAATTCACTCAGTTAACTTTGATATCGCTCATTAGTTTATTTATTTTTATCTATCATTGCTAAGACAATGGGCAGTGATAATGTTAGTATTTGTAGTTATAAACCTTAAACGTCTTGGAAAATCTATGTCTGTTGAAATTGTGCGTATTGCCACAAGAAAAAGCCCATTAGCCCTATGGCAAGCTGAGTTTGTAAAAGCTGAATTAGAGCGTTTTCATCCGTCACTTAAAGTCGAACTTGTTACTATGGTAACTAAAGGCGATAAAATTTTGGATACGCCATTAGCAAAGGTCGGTGGTAAAGGCTTATTCGTTAAAGAGCTTGAAACAGCTATGTTAGAAGGTCGAGCTGATATTGCGGTACATTCGATGAAAGATGTGCCTGTTGATTTTCCTAAAGGCTTAGGGTTACATGTTATTTGTGAACGTGAAGATCCGCGTGATGCGTTTGTTTCAAACACATACCAATCAATTGAGCACTTACCACAAGGTGCTGTTGTCGGTACTTCAAGTTTACGTCGCCAATGTCAGCTACGTGCCTCTCGTCCTGATTTAGTCGTTCGTGATTTACGCGGTAATGTTGGTACTCGTTTAGGTAAACTTGATAACGGTGAGTATGATGCGATTATCCTTGCTGCTGCCGGGTTAATTCGTTTAGAGCTCGAACAACGCATCGCCTCTTTTATTGAACCAGAAGAGTCGTTACCTGCTGTTGGTCAAGGCGCTGTAGGTATCGAGTGTCGCGACGATGATGAAAGAGTTAAAGAGTTATTAGCTCCATTAGAACACAAAGAAACTCGAACTCGTGTGTTAGCAGAAAGAGCATTAAATAAACGCTTAGAGGGCGGCTGCCAGGTACCTATTGGTAGCTATTGTGTCCTTAATGGTGATGAGTTTTGGCTAAGAGCTCTTGTTGGTAGCCCTGATGGTAGCGTAATGTTACGTGAAGAAGCTAAAGGTCCCGTTGCCGATGCAGAGCAAACGGCAATTGATTTAGCTGACCGTTTACTTGAGCGTGGTGGGCGAGAAATTTTACAAAAAGTATATGCCCAAGAGTAATTTAAATTCTTTTGTCGGGAGCGTGCTTTTAACTCGCCCTCGAGGAAAAAATGAACCATTAGCTGAACTACTCTTAGCGAATGGGGTAGAATCGCATTGTTACCCATTAATAGAAATAGAGTTCCTGGCTACGCCAGAGCTGACCTCGTTAATCGGTGAGCTAACAGCAGATGATATTATTATCGCCATTAGTATGAATGCGGTTAACTCAGCAGCGAAGCAACTCAAGGCTTGCGGTCAACGTTGGCCACAACGGCCAACGTTTTTTGCAGTTGGCCAGGCAACGAGCCAAGCGTTTGCTGAGCAAGGGGTTGCTGCGGTGGTACCACAAGACCCCCGCACAGAAGGTTTGTTAGCTCTGCCACAACTACAAAGGCTTGATGGTAAGCGTGTTATTATCTTGCGTGGACTAGGCGGTAGAGAAACACTTGCTGAGCAGCTCAGATTACGCGGTGCTAGTGTTGATTATTGCCAACTATATCGACGAGTCAACATTGTTAGCGATAGTGCACTATTAATCGCTCAATGGCGGGACAAAAACGTTACAACTATAGTCGTAACTAGTGCAGAAATTCTACAAAACCTATTACATTTAGTGAATAATAGCCATAAATCATGGTTAGTTGAGTTAACTATTATTGTGCCAAGCCCTCGTGTAGCCAAGGTTGCTTTAGCACACGGATTGTCGAGAATCGTTATTGCCTCTGGTGCAAATGATCAAGCGATTTTAAGCAAATTATTGAAATTACAGAGCTCTCCCAATGAAAAAAAATAGAAACGCAAATCAGAAAAAATCTGGAAAAAATACCGCACAACAGGCGGAAGAACTGAAGGTTGTAGAAGATAACCTTGAACAGGGCAACGATAGTCTTGCACAGAACAGCGACGGTGTTGAGCTGGATACTGTCAACACAAAACAAGCTGAAGAAAAATCAGTGCCAGTGGATGAAAGTGCTCAACAAACAGATGGCGACGCTGAGCCACAGCCAAAAACTATCAATGAAGATGAAGTTTCTGTAAGTGAAGAACAACCAAAAATTGAGAAGAGTAGTGTTAGCGAACAGACTACCCCTGTTGATGTTAAAGCAAAGCCAGTTGAACCTGTTGTGGCAATGAGTGCAAACATTCCAACAGAACAAGAACTCGATAAAAAGTATAAAAATAAAGTTAGCAAGTTAGCTGTCTTTGCTATTTTCTTGATCTTATTACTTGCTGGTGGCGGTGGTTATGGCGGTTATTGGCTCTACAATGAGCTAGGTGATGACAAAGCTGCTATTAATGAGTTGAAACAATCTCAAGAAGATGAGTTTAGTAGCATGCAGCGCCAAACACAGCAAAAACTTCAAGCGCAACAGCAGTCAATTGCACAAGCGAATGCACAATTAAGCAAAGAAATTGAACAGCAGCAAGATGTTACTCAAATACTTCAGGATAAAGTCTTAGAGTTATCTGGTCGCCGCCCAAATGATTGGTTATTAGCTGAAGCCAATTATTTAGTTCGTCTAGCAGGACGTAAACTATGGCAAGAAAAAGATCAAAATACGGCCAGTGAGCTGTTAGCAACCGCTGATTTACGTATTGCGGAAATGAATGATCCATCATTGATTCATATTCGAAAGGCGTTAGCTAACGATATTGCATCGCTACAAGCGCTACCTAGCGACCAAACGGAAACATATGCATTAAAAATTGATGGCTTAATTAGTCAGGTCGATAACTTAAAACTAAATATGATTAAACTTGCTGACGCAGTAGAAGAGGGTGACTCTAAAGAGTTATCAAACTCCGCTGATGATTGGAAAGATAACTTAGAGAAAACATGGCAATCATTTAGTGAAGGCTTTATCACTGTTCGCCGTCGTACGGGTGGTGTTGAACCTTTATTATCGCCAAAGCAACAATGGTATTTAGAAGAGAATTTAAAGAGTAAATTAATCCAAGCCCAATTAGCTATTTATCGTCATCAACAAGATGCATTTGAACATGCAATTGAGTTGTCAACACGTTGGACTATGCAGTTCTTTGATCGCCAAGATAGCACCACTGAATTTATGTTGAGTGAGTTGGAAAAGCTGCATAAAGTATCAGTCAATATCAGCTACCCGCAACGATTAAAAAGCAGCACATTAATTACGGATGAGCTAATTACTCGTAATATTGGCCGTACTCGTACAGTGGAGCCTTAATCATGGTTAGATTATTAATTTTAGCGCTGATTATTTTTGCTGGCCTGTTTGTCGGCCCATTATTGATGGACCAAAAAGGTTATGTGCTTATTGCTGTCAATGATTGGACGATCGAGAGTAGTGTCGTTGTTATGGTGATGCTGATTCTGGTGTTTTATGCACTGTTACAGTTTGCGGAATGGGCTTTGGTAAATACATTAACGCTATGGGGGCGAACGCGCCATTGGTTTGGTTGGCGTCGTCACCGGATTGCCAGAGAGAAAACGTTTACCAGTGTGTTAGAACTTGCCAGTGGTCAGTATCTTGCTGCAGAAAAGAATAGTACTCGCCATGTTCGTTTCAGCGAGCAGCCTTTGCTTAACTATTTAACAGCGGCGAAAGCTGCGCAGCAGCTTGGAAAGCTTGAACAACGCGATCAATACTTGGCAGCAGCTGCTGACATCGACAGTGAAAATTTAGCATTAAATACAACTAGGTTACAGTTACAAATTGAGGAAGGTGGTTTCGACGCCGCTTATGACTGGTTACAAGATCAGCCGTCTCAAGTTCTCCAACAGCCTGAAATTATGCGTTTATCGTACAAGGTCTATGAACATTGTGAGAAATGGAATACCTTACTTGCAATGCTAGATAAGCTTAAAAAACTTCAGGTGATTGAAGCGGAAGTTGTAGAACAGCTACGTATAAAGTGCTACCAAGGTTTGTTAAAGCAAGCGTCGCAGCAGGGCTTAGAGGCTTTACAAGCCAGCTTTAAATCCGTACCGCGTAAATTAAGAAATGAGCAAGCCGTATTTGGTCGTTATGCTTTATTGATGGTTGATTTAGGTGATTACGAAAGTGTTGAAAAAGACTTATTTAAACGTTTAACTCAAGATACTTCAGAAGACTTGCTAAACGTTATCAATGCTGTTGATGGCGACCATGTTGAAGCGTGTAAAGACAAGTTGTTGAAATTAGCTCAACGTGAAAATAAAGATGCATTACTTGCAACTGCTACTGGTCAATTAATGGTAAAAGCTAAAGATTGGGAGCAAGCAGTATACTGGCTTGAGCATGCGGTTAAATTAACGCCGAGTGCAACCTTGTATAACCAATTAGCGGCTGCACAGCTTGAGTTAGGTAAAGAAACAGATGCTCTTGCTAGCTTTAAAGAAGCTGCATTTTTATATTAAGGAATGAATGATTTTAAATAGGGATCGAGATGTCAATTGACGATACTGTTGTTTTCGATGACTCAGTCGCAACATTAAAGAAAACTATACCATTGATGATGAAATATAATGTGCCGGTTATTCCGGTAAATTATGCGTTATGGTATACCTATGCGTCGAATCAGATCCCTAATTTAAATAAAGAACTTGATAGTGCTATTCAATTATACAAGACTTGTCCGTCTTACCGAGCTGAGCAGCTTTATAATAAGCATGTTAAAGGTGATCAGTCTTTAGAGTTACAAAAATCCATTGAGTCTATGGTTTCGACATTGAGTCATTATGTGTCAGCTCAACGCGAAGGTGCTAAAGAGTTTCAAGATGAAATGGATAAGTGCCATGATGACTTGACTGGTGTCGTTGCTAATAAACATGACTTTGAGCAAGTTGACCATTTTGTTGATGACTTGGTATCCAAGTCATTAGCCATGAAAGATAAGGCTAAGCATTACTCCAATTCTTTAGACTCAGCACAAGAAGAGATTCGAGTATTGAAGGCGAAATTAGCTAGCAGTCAGCAAGAGGCTTTATATGATGCGCTAACTGGCTTGTTAAATCGTCGGTCATTTGAGCAAGAGGTCGAAGCTTTACTGGCGATTCCAAATACTACGATGTGTTTAGTGATGGCAGATATTGATCACTTTAAACGATTTAATGACTTGCACGGCCATTTATTGGGAGACAAAGTGCTCAAAGTAGTCGGTAAAAAGTTAACCCATAATGGTGATAATGGAGCGATGGCTTTTCGATTTGGTGGAGAAGAGTTTGCCATTCTATTGCCCGGTGTCACACTAGCTCAAGCATATGACTATGCCGAAAAGATTCGTCATTCAATCGAAAAACTCGTGATCAAAACTAAGAAAACAGGTGAGTTGATTAGCTCTATCACCTGTTCGTTTGGCGTTGCAGAGTTTTCTGCTACTAGTGATATAAATGGCTTGATTGCATTAGCCGATGAACGTTTGTACAAGGCTAAAAAGCAGGGACGAAACCGGACTGTTAAAGCATGACATAATCCCTGAGTTAAGGAACTCTTACAAGTTGGTAGAAACGTCTTGTCATTAATATTGCTGACAAAGTAAGTCCTGTGATAATAGCTAACCAATATCCTCTCACACCCATACCAAAGTGTTCTGCGAAGATATAACCGACTGGAAACCCGATCACCCAGTAAGCGACAGTGCAGATCAGCATCGGAACTTTAGTATCCTTCATACCTCGTAGCGCTCCACTTGCATTTACTTGAATACCATCCGATAGTTGAAAAATTGCCGCAAGTATTAATAGCTGGACTGCCACTGTAATAACTTGAGTATCAGCAGTAAATATTTGCGCTAATTGTTGGTTAAACAAGACCATGGCTATGGCTGTTACACAGGAAATAATAACGCCAAAACCAATGCCCATATATCCGGTGTCTCTTGCTTGTATACGATCCTTTTTGCCGATGTGGTAACCAACGCGGGCAGTTACAGCAACAGATAACCCGAGAGAAATGGTATATGCCATTGAGGATATATTTAGCGCAATTTGATGACCAGCGATCTCTGGCACTGAATAGCGACCTATCATTAAACCCACAGCACCAAATAGAGCTACCTCCATGCCTAGCCCGATTCCCATCGGCAAGCCAATTTTAAAGACTTCGCTATAGGTTTTTAGCTTTGGCTTTATCCAGTGGGTAAATAAATGATAGCCATGGTAACGTTTAGCCAAAGCAGTGTAAGAGATTAGAGATAATGCCATTACACACCATACAACCACCGTTGCCCAGCCAACACCAACTGCTCCCATAGGTGCTAAGCCCCAGCCACCGTTGATAAACCAATAATTGCACACGACATTAAATGGTATGGCTGCAATTGAGCAATACATGATTGCTTTTGTGGCAAACATCCCTTCATTACAGAAACGCAGGGCAAAAAAACAATAGAGAGGGATCAATCCCCAGGCCAATGCTTCGAGATAGCCGCTGGTTAATGGAATTATTTTCTCTGTTATCCCAATTTGCCAAAGTAACGGCTCAAGCGATGTTAATAGTAGCGAGCTAGGAAGAGCCAGAAGCACAGCTAGTACAATGCCGCTCTGAAATGCTTGGCGCACACCTTTTTTATTTTCTTCACCATTAAATTGAGCGGTGATAGGGCTTAACGCTAAGAATATCCCAATAATGAAAACAATGATTGGATTAAAAATACTGACCCCAATAGCAATGGCTGCTAACGCATCTGCGCTATAGCGTCCTGCCATGATAGTATCTATGACACCCAGCGACATTTGTGCCACTTGAGCCAAAATAGCAGGAACGGCCAGTTTTAATAATGTCTTTGCTTCAATACGGTGTTTGGCTGTATTGATCTTGTTAATAATCTGTTTCACTAATTCTCTTACTTTGGTTAAAGGCAATATAAAAAATGTTGGGTATGAGATAAACTGCGCAGAGTTGTTCTGTTTTTTGGCTTTATATTTTAGGAAGCATTATGTCGCATAAGACTTCACCTGTCATTGTTTCATCATCACATTTGGTATCTTCGTCTTGCCCACAACTTAGTGAATTTGAGTATGGATTGACAATGATGAATAATGCATTTTTACGTTGGATGCAGCATTGTAGCCAAGCTGCTGGGGTTACTGAGTTAAGCTCGCTTGATATTCAGGTCGTTCACAATGTAGCTCACCGAGATCGTGCTAAAAAGCTCGCTGATATTTGCTTTTCATTAAACCTAGAAGATAGCCATAACGTTGCGTACTCGTTGAGAAAATTAGTCAAGTTAGCGATGATAACGTCAACTAAAAAAGGCAAGGAGACCTTTTATAAACCATCAGAGCAGGGTTGGCAGTTTTGTGAGCGTTATAAAGCGGTTCGGGAGCAGTGTTTGATTGACTCACTTAAAGATTTAAATCTGACGGAACAACAGTTAAGTGAAATGGCTAGTGCATTAAGAGTCCTTTCCGGTTTTTATGATCAATCTTCTCGAAGTGCTGCATCGTTGTAATACCAATACCGTTATTTAAGTGACCCCTTTGGTATCGCGAATAAGCGATAACGTGAATAAACGAATTAGAGTGCAGGTGCTACGTTCCAAACAGAACCTAAGTAATAACATCGATGCCGGGAAGGTATTTATTGGCGTATGTAGTTATTCTAGATAATAAGTAACGAAGCTATCATTTTAGCCCGATAAAGATGTACACGTTATTTATGAAGTTAATATAAGTTTAATACTTTGGTTTTTTGTGAACTTTTTAACTGAATTGTGTTCTTACTATTCCACTAAGGTTGAATTCATAGGGATAAGATGAAAGTTTTTGCAAAACAATCAATCAGACAAATTGTTAAACATATCAAGATATTCTTCCAAGGAACGATAGAGATCGATTCGCTTGGACGTTTCAAATTTTCACAAGGGCAGCTGTGTTTACCACAAAACGCAACCCGAACGCAGAGCTCTTTTGTTCAACAGGTGAACTCATCTATTAAGTCTAAACGGCCTGTTGCCCAGTGGGATTAGCTTGATACTAGTTACACAGTAATCGAACTTTAGGCTTTACTAAATCGTCGCAAAGCTTAGTGAAATGCACCACTTAACTTACTAAGATTAACATGCTGCGCTAATTGATTTTGACTATGACAATTCAATTGGCGTTGTGTTTGTTGCTGATTGATATTAAAAACGAACGCTAAGGCGCTAGTTCGTTTTGCAGCAAGCTGCAGACGTTTTAAGTCCCTAGCATTAACTGAGTCTGGCCAAGCAATAACTGCGCTGCTAGTTCCTGACATCAATGCTTGCTCCATTGCCCATAAAGTATCAACCTGATCTTTTGGGTGAACTAATAAAATCTTATCACTTGCGATTTGGTATTGCTCGCTTAATGCTTTGAGTTGTTGTTTCGGTGCACCAATCAATACAATCCAGCGACGCTGTTCGCTGAGCTTTTTAAGGGTTGGCCCAAGAATCTCTAACTGCTGGTCATCATTAGATTGACTAACGATCTCGTTAATCGTTTGTGATTGCCAACCACCCTGATTTAGCAAGTTATCTAAATGGTTAAAACCTGAACTGATTGCAAAGTTGTTCTCAGTTGTTTGTTGGTTTAAATATAATGATTTCATTGCCAAGCTCCATTTCTTATCACGCCAACTGCCAAACCTTCAATTTCTAATGATTGATATTCCAAATCGACGACGATGGTTGAAAACTCTGGGTTTTCAGGGTGTAGTAAAACTTTATTATCCTGTCGTTCAAAACGTTTAACCGTTACATCGTCTTCTACACGTGCGACCACAACTTGACCTTCGTTAACCGAGGTTGTTTTGTGTACGGCTAGCAAATCGCCATCAATAATCCCAATATCTCTCATGCTCATACCGTTAACACGTAGCAGATAATCTGCTTGTGGATGAAACATACTAGGGTCGACTTTGTAATGTGCTTCAACGTGCTCTTGAGCTAGAATCGGTTCTCCAGCAGCCACTTGGCCTATCAATGGTAAGCCTTGCTCTTCACTGTCATTGGCAGCTTCGGGAGGTAAACGAATGCCGCGTGATGTGCCAGGGATGATTTCAATAGCGCCTTTTTTGGCTAAGGCCTTAAGGTGTTCCTCAGCAGCATTTGCTGATTTAAACCCAAGCTTTTTAGCAATCTCAGCTCGTGTTGGCGGCATGCCTGTAATGGCTATATTGTCTTTGATAAGCTGTAAGATTTCAGCCTGACGGTTAGTTAACTTTTTCATATACTTGCCTTAGCACCAAATTAGAATAAATGAACTGGGTTTTCATACAGTATAGCTGTCAGTATATACAGTAAAAATTACTGTGCAAGTATTAATCAAAAAAACTTTACTTTAATAATTAAATTACGCCACGGTGTTCTAATCTTTAATAGATTGCTCTTATCGAGTATTAGTTAAAATGAACTTGCCACAAAT
Source organism: Psychrobium sp. 1_MG-2023 (assembly GCF_030689115.1). Lineage (NCBI taxonomy): Bacteria > Pseudomonadati > Pseudomonadota > Gammaproteobacteria > Alteromonadales > Shewanellaceae > Psychrobium > Psychrobium sp. 1_MG-2023. Next base: position 54,460 of record NZ_JAUYVJ010000001.1, read on the forward strand.
AATAACTGGTAATACCTTTGGGCTTAGTATGAAATTTGATATATTACGCGTGTTTTCTGTTTAGTTATTGGTAAAAGTGTGTATGACAAACTCTCTATCACGTTGGGTGAATATTTTACGTTGGCCAGTTCGCTTCTTAGTTCGTAGCAAGCTCGTACCGAAAGATCCCTGCGCCGAGCTTAATATTGATCGTCACAAGCCCATTGTCTATGTGCTTAAAACGGAGTCATTAACAGACTTGGTGGCATTAGAGAGAATTTGTAAGTCATTAAAGCTACCTTTACCTACTCAGCCACTACAACTTGGTGAACGAAAGATCCCTCGTTATTTTTGTGTGCAGGGTCGGGTGCCTGTTTTTGGCAAAAATAATGATGCCAATAAATTTATTAATCGCTTTAGTGAACTGATAAATTTCCTACGTCAACCAGAACAGCAAGATGTTCAGATTGTACCTGTAGCCTTGTTTTGGGGGCGTAAGCCAGGGCGGGAAGACGATACTGTCAAAGCTGCCGTGATTGCTGATGAACAAGCTTCTTGGCTCAGAAAGATAATGATGGTGTTGTTTCTTGGCCGAGACAACTTTGTTCGCTTTAGTCAACCAATCTCGATGGTCGAGTTAATTGCTTCTCGTAGTAGTGATGAGCGTATTGCTCACAAGCTATCACGTCTTGCACGTTTTCATTTTCACCGGCAGGCCCAAACAATGCTAGGGCCAAAGCTGCTATATAGAAACTCACTTGATCAACGTTTGATGAAGTCGCCAGCGTTACAAGTTGCGATGCAAGAATATGCGCAGCAAAAAAATCTATCAGATGATCAAGTTAAAGCAGAAGTGTCTAAATTAGTTGACGAAATAGCCGCTAACTACTCTGAGCGCTTGCTTCGTATTGGCGATCGTGTTCTGACTTGGTTGTGGAATAAGCTCTATAAAGGCATCAATATCAGTAATGCGGAGCGTGTTCGTCAACTCGCTCAAGACGGAGAAGAAATAATCTTTGTGCCTTGTCATCGTAGTCACATGGATTACCTATTGCTAAGTTATGTTATTTACCGACAGGGTATGGTGCCACCACACATTGCTGCGGGAATTAATTTAAGCTTCTGGCCTGCGGGACCAATCTTCCGCCGCGGCGGTGCTTTTTTTATGCGTCGAACGTTTAAAGGCAATAAATTATACGCTGCAGTGTTTAGGGAGTACTTGCACCAACTTTTTAATAATGGCTATTCGGTAAAGTATTTCACTGAAGGGGGTCGCTCTCGTACAGGTCGTTTACTGTCTCCTAAGACAGGCATGATTGCGATGACGGTACAAGGTGCATTGCGCGGCATCGAACGCCCAATTACTTTGGTACCCGTTTATTTAGGTTATGACCATGTCATGGAAGTGGGTACTTACCATAGTGAATTGAAAGGAAAGTCGAAAGAGAAAGAGTCAGTGGGGCAAGTGGTAAAAACATTGCGTAAACTGAAAAACTTCGGCCGTGGTTATGTGAATTTTGGTCAGCCTATTTCGCTCAATAAACACCTCGATAATGAAGTACCTCAATGGCATGAGTCTATTAATCCAATGGAGCAACAAAAGCCGTCATGGTTAACTCCAACGGTTAATAGTCTGGCTAATAAAGTGATGGTTAATATCAATAATGCTGCGGCAGTTACGGCTATTACTCTCTCGGCTCTAGTGGTATTAGGTGTTGAACGTCGTGTTATTGCTAAGTCGACATTAGAAGCCCAGCTAGACCTTTACCTCAAACTTTTACGTCAAGCGCGTTACTCTGCTGACATTACTATTCCTGAGTTAAGTGGTAAAGAGCTACTGGCTCATGCGATAGAGTTAAAGAAGTTTACCGTCAGTGAGGATGATTTAGGGCAAGTGATTAGCCTTGATATTTCTAGTGCAGTGACCATGACTTATTATCGTAATAATATCTTGCACCTGTTTGCATTGCCGTCATTAATCGCGGCCTCGTTTGTTTATCACGGGGTTAAAACAAGAGAGCAACTTGATAATGTGATTGAGCAATTATATCCATTATTGAAGAATGAATTATTTATCGGTCTTTCTCAGCAAGAATTAGCGACTTATGTTGATGATATCTTACTATCATTAACGGCATTAGAATTGATCAGCGATAGTGATGGGCAATACACCATTATGACAGCTCATAAGCCGCAATTAATGATCCTTGCTCAACATATACAAGAAACATTAGAACGTTATGCGATTGTATTGAAAATTATGCAGAAGAAGCCTCATATTGAGCGTAGTGCTCTGAATAATGACAGTCACGCCTTAGCGAAACGTTTATCGAATATTCATGGTATAAACGCCCCTGAGTTCTTTGATAAGCAGGTGCTTTCAAGTTTCATTTCGGAATTAAAGGAGCAAGGCTATATTGACCATGATGATAGCCACTTACCGAAAGTGGACCAGTTGGTGGAAACAGTTAGTGGGTTATTATTACCAAATGTATTGGCAACAATTAAAGTGAGCCTGAATTAACCGAGTTAATACGGCTTACTTAACACCTTGACGTGGAGGATGCCGTACTATTCTTACTACTATTTATTATGCCAATAATAAATAGTGAGCAATGATACCGATAAATAAAACAGTGCCAATCCGATTGTTTTGAATGAAAGCTTGAAAGCATTTATCGCGCTCACGTGTTTTAGCTTGTTGGTATTGATGAATGAATAAACCAATACAAAGTGTCATAGCGAGATAAAACGGCCAGGTTAATGCCGCTAAACTCGCTACTTTCAACAGGCAAAGTACCGTAATTAACTGCAATAAAGCAATCGCCACTAAATCGTAACGGCCAAATAGTATGGCCGTTGATTTAACACCAATCTTAATGTCATCTTCACGGTCAACCATTGCGTAATAGGTATCATAAGCCACAGTCCATGCTAAATTAGCGGCAAATAACCACCAACAAATTGTTGGGAGGTCGTTACTTTGGGCAGCAAAAGCCATCGGAATAGACCAGCCAAATGCGGCCCCTAATACTACTTGTGGTAAGTGAGTGTAGCGTTTCATAAACGGATATGTCGCCGCCAACGCAACGGCAACGAATGATAGGCCGATGGTTAATGAGTTCATGGTTAATACTAACAAGAAGGCGATGGTAAGTAATATGAAAAATAGTTGCAGCGCTTGCTTACTTGTAACAACTCCTGTGGCCAAAGGGCGCTGAGATGTGCGCTCGACATGACCATCAACTTTACGATCGGCATAATCATTAATCACGCAACCTGCTGAACGCATTAAGAAGACGCCTAAGGTAAATACAATTAAAACGGGCCAATCAGGCATACCATCAGCGGCTAACCAGAGGGCCCAATACGTCGGCCATAATAATAGCAGTGTGCCTATCGGTTTCTCTATCCGCATTAATTGACTAAAACCATTGAGCTCTGATTGAGTAAACATAATCGACCTTATTTATATGCTGTCGCGGCAGGTAAAAAATACTCTGCAACCATTAACGGGTGAGTCGCGAGTTTAAAGATTGAGCGCCTTGCCCACAACCGTTTTTGGGTTGGTTGCCCTAGTTGCTGGCTTAATGTGTGTAATGCTGAGTCAGGGTTAAAATAGGTGGCTTCAATATCACTGCGCGTCATTTCGGGTGATTGGAATAGCACTGCGCCTAATGATGTGGCACCTAATTTTGCAAGTTGATGGTCAGCGTAAGCTAACGTTTCTTCAGGAATTAATGTTCTAGCATACACTTGAGGAACACCGTCACATATTAAAATAACTTCACGGCTATGCATGTTAGTATCAGTAGCAAAAAATGATTGTTCGTGCGGGGCTAGTTTGGCGATTCCTTCTCGCAAGACTTGTACCTGAAATCGCGTTGTATCTTCGCTTAATCTTGCGGTTAACGAAGACTTATCGAATAGCCATTCATGTAATTTCGGGTTTAAATGAGCTGTTTGCGCCATTGAGGCGGTATACCATGTGTTATTACACCCACTAGGAAAAGGGAGAGTGAGAGACGATGAGTTGATCACGGGGCTAATAGTTTTCACGAGCTTAACAGTTGAAAAAATGACGAACTATTATGCTTGAGCAGCGTCTAAAAATCATGTCATTTCAGGGAAATAATTGCTAAAAACCTCAGTTCGATTTAACATTAAGCAAACTTTTACTAAAGAAATTAAGTGTAATTGCTGTTTGGAGAGTAATTAATATGCGTAAGCTGACCAACATGCTGGTGCTCATCATGCTATTAGGTTGTGGTTTGAGTAGCAGTTTTCATGCACAGGCTGAAGATGGTGCACCAAAAGATTATGCGTATTTTGGCTTTGAGCCAGACATAATAACTAACTACATTAGCAAACAAAGCAAGAAGATTGGCTATGTACGTATTACCATGGAGATTATGGTGGCGAGCCCTGATCATATTGCGATCATTGAGCATCACGCTCCGTTGCTTAGAGCGGCGGTTGTTGAAGTCTTAGGTGAGCAAGATGAGCTAAAAGTTAAATCTCCAACGGGTAAATCAGAGATTCGAGAACTTTGTTTTGAAACGATTAACCGTTTACTCAAAGAAGAGACAGGGCAAGAGCTAGCGGTAAGCCTGCTATTTACTAAGTATATTTATCATTAGACTATTCAATGGTTTCGCTGTTTATCGCGATCAAACCACGCTTGGATACAGCCAATGAGTAATCCGCCTAAGTGAGCCCCATTAGCTACAGGCACTGAAAAGGCATCCACAAGCCCCAGCACTAGCCATAACAACATGAAAACTATATAAGCAGGGGGTAAGCTAAGCCCTGCTTTAGGGTTGAGTCGAGCTGACCACCAGAAATAACCCACCAAAGCATAAACCACCCCAGATAAACCACCAAATGCTGGTCCAGTCAGATAATACTGAAAGATATTGGGTAAGCTACTTGCTAAGATAAACAATAAAAGTAATTTTCTTGCCGAAAGTTGTTGTTCAATCTTTCCCCCTAAATACCACCACCACAATAAATTAAACACAATATGCATAATGGAGAAGTGCAATAACGCAGGGGTGAACAAACGCCATATTTGTCCCATCCTTTCAAGCTCGAAGTGAGGGAAAAAGCTCAGTCCCTCATAGAGTGTCGGTATACCAAGCATAAATGTGAGATATACAAATACACAAATAACGAAAACCGATAAAGTGACAGGTCCGGTATGGCTAATAAAATCAACTAGCAGCGATAGGTTTGCATTTTTGTGGTCCACATCAATTTGTGGGTTAGCATTGTGCCAAGAAGCCGCGAGGTACTTTGGGTCATTTGGGTTTGTTATGAACTGTTTAAACTCTATCTCAGCGACTTGTTGTTTTGAGCTGGTATCAACCCAGATTGATACGGTATCTGGTTCTTGCTGAAGGGTACAGTAGATATCCAGTCCCATCATATAGTCGATATATGCTTGTGCCATACGTGCATTATCTAGATTACCCACAAAAAACATAAGTGACCCCTTAGTTTTCGTACCAACTACCATCGGCATTACGGTTTATCCATGGCTGAGAAAACCAATAATATCCGGATTGGGTTCTACTCTGTGCTGTACAGTTATAACGCGAGCGTCCTGCGGGCAAATCCGTCTCAGAAGTAATGGTGAACGTATTCTCATTTATCCATTGTGGCGCAACAGCACCACCTAAAATATAGCAGTTTAATGTGGGTTTATATAAATCCTTTGTTTTTACAGTGACGGTCAATTGCGGTCGTTTGGCTAGCTCGCTATCACTGTGCTGATCTAACTGTGGGTTGGCGTTGACTAACTTGGTAACGGGCATTGCTAGGGACTTTAATTTAACTTTCAATGTTTTTAGGTTGGCATAGCGCCCTGAAGCGGGAAAGCGGGGTAAAGCACTAAAATCTGAGGTTGCAGCGAGTGCCCCTGAGTGCTGTCCGATACCAACGAAGCCCATTGAAGTAATCAATTGTTGTAGTTCACTGTTATATTCACCATAAGGGTAAGCTAAGTACTTAAAGTTATGACCCGTATGTTTAATGATTTCAGCTTCAGCCGATTCGATATCTTGTTTAATTCTAGCTTGCCATTGTTCAACAGTTTCATCAGTTAATTGCCGATTAAGGTGTAAATGCTCCCAGCTGTGGTTGGCTATTTCAACACCTGAATCGGTCATGGCCTTTAATTGTGCCCATGTCAGCATATTAAGATGATTAGCAGAGATCTCTTTTGGTGCGACAAAAACGGTGTAAGGAAATTGAAGTTGCTTTAAAATGGGGTCCGCATTGATTAGCACATTGGCGTAGCCATCATCAAAGGTGATAGCAACGGTTTTTTCAGCCAGCTTTTTACCGCTTCTTAAGTCATTAATAATCTTTGATAGGGGCAAAACCTTAAAGTTATTTTCTTTAAGGTAATCCATGTGTTGTTGAAACTGTTGTACGGTTAAACTGGTGGATTCTGGCGTGGTATCGCTGACATGGTGATATTGTAAAACCACGGCTGCATGAGTACTCATCGCGAATAAGCCAATAATAAAAGCTAAGCTTTTTAACCACATAAAATAACCTCGAAGGAAAATAAGTCCGTGAGCATTGTCACCTCCATTGCCAACCAACGCAAGTTATTGCTGTTGGCACTGCCAATGATTTTATCAAACATCACTACGCCTTTACTAGGCTTGGTTGATACTGCGGTGATTGGCCACTTAGAGCATGCCTATTACTTAGGGGGTATTGCCCTAGGGAGCATGATTATTAGCATTACCTTTTGGCTCGCTGGCTTTTTACGCATGACTACCACAGGAGTATTGGCTCAAGCCTTTGCCAATGACGATAGTAGCAATGAATTAGCGTGGCGCTTATTTTTCCATTCAATTTTTATTGCGATGGCTTTAGCTTTATCACTGCTTATTTTACAGCAACCATTGATTGAAGGTGCTTTGTGGTTAGCAGGTGCTAGCTCACAGGTTAGTCACTATGCCGGGGTCTATTTTGATATTCGAATATATTCAGCGCCAGCGGCATTAATTAATATGGTGCTACTCGGCTTTTTTGTTGCTCGCCAACAGGTACGCTGGGTGGTTTATCAGTTATTTACCATTAACGTTATCAACATTGCTTTGGACCTTTTCTTTGTTGTTGGCTTAGAGTGGGGGGTTGCTGGGGCTGCACTAGCGTCGGTGATTGCTGACTATTGTGGTTTGGTATTGTTGTGCTGGATTATTTCACCGACTATTAAGCAGCTCGCTTGGCGTCGTTTGGTACAAGTTCAGCCCGCATTGATTAAACGCTTAGTTGGACTTAATCGTGATATTTTTATTCGATCGCTAGCGTTGCAACTGTGCTTAGCTGCGGTGACAGTGACAGGGGCGAAACTTGGCGATGTTACCATTGCCGCGAATGCGATTTTACTTAATATGTTTATGTTTGCTTCCTATGGTTTAGATGGTTTTGCCTATGCCGCAGAGTCATTAGTTGGGGAAGCTAAAGGCAAAAAAGATAGTCAGCGCTTACAACAAGTCGTATTCTCTTGTGCGGTGTTCTGTGGTGCAATCGGTGGCTGTTTTGCATTAGGCTTATGGCTTTGGGGAGAGTTATGGATTAATTTCATGACGACAATTGAACCAGTGCAACAGGCAACATTACAGTATCTGCCGTGGATGATCGCTATCTGTGCCATTGCGTGGCTATCGTTTTTAATGGATGGTGTATTTATTGGTTTAACCAATGGCAAAGCGATGCGAAATACCATGATCATTGCCGCGGCAGTCTTCTTTGTTGTGCTCTTTTTGAGTCAAAGCGTGTCTCCAAGTTTAAATAACCACGGTTTGTGGCTAGCATTTTTTTGTTTCATGTTAACGCGAGGTGTGAGCTTAAGTTGGTGTTATCGTGAAATCAATCACTAAGGTGTTGTTTTTTTGTTTCTTTTCTATAGGCTTTACCTTGTCAAGATTGACATGGACTTTATAAGGATATTTTTGTAATGACTATTACACTGGTAACATTTTTTCTTCTGTACATCATTTATAGTGTTAAAGATGCTGACTTTATTGCTCGTGAGTTCCAATCTTGGCTGGCGTTGTTGAAGCATTGCTTTAGGGAGTCTGCGCTTTTACTTGGAGGAGCAACAGCAGTGGGCCTATGTGATTTATTGATCACTGCAGAAGATGACCTCATATTCTATGCGCTATTTGGCGCTGCGATGGCTGCCGTTTATAGCATGTCTCTGATTGCAAAATTTAGCCTGCAACGATACCAACTACAAACGCAATAACCCTTTTCTAAATCGGTCAAAGTACGCAAAGTGCGACATAGTGTCGCACTTCCTTGTTTTCGCTTTATTTTAGCCCTTTACGCCCTACACTATCCTTAAGTTATTTTTTATATTTATCTAATAGGGATACCCCATGAAGTTAACTCCGCTCTCTTTAGCTGTTGCTGTTTCCTGTTCTGTTTCTTCTTTCTTAGTTAACTCTACTGCACTTGCTGAACAACGCTCGGTTGATACGCAAGATTCGATGAAAAATATTGAAGTGATCACTGTTACGGCGCCAAAATTATCACAAACTGGCAACGCTTTAGCGGAGGGTAATTTGGTTCAGCCTGATGTGGCAGATTGGCTTAAAACAGTGCCCGGCGCCAATATTAATAAGAATGGCCCTGTCACTGGGATTGCACAATATCGCGGCCTGTTTGGCGATCGCGTTGCCAAACGTATTGGTGGCCATCAAATCGTTGGTGCTGGCCCTAATGCGATGGATGCACCACTGACTTATATTAATCCGATGATGATTGAGTCTGTGTCGGTTTATCGAGGCATAGCCCCTGTGAGCAGTGGTATTGATAGTTTAGGGGGGGCTGTTGAAGTGAAACTAAAGCGCGCTCATGTGACTAATGATTTTGATTTGTCCGGTGACTTTGCGACCAGCTTTAATAGCAACAATGATGGCTCAACGTTAGCGGCGAGTGTCAACGTAAGCGATAATAATATTGGGTTAATGGCCTATATTAGTGAGCAACAAGGTGATAACTACCAAGATGGCGATGATCTAACGATAAAATCTAGTGACTATGATAAACGTCAGAACGGCATTGATTTACGTACTGAACAAGGTGATGTGGTACTTGGCGCAACTTGGCATCAAACTAAAACCTTAAATTCAGGGACTGTAGCTTTGCCAATGGATATCGATTATATCGATTCTGATCGCTTCAATCACGATGGTGAGTGGCAAGGACAAGAGTGGTTAGTTAAATGGCAACTGGGTTATCAAGATGCAACTCACGGCATGGATAATTTTAGCCAGCGCACCAACATGATGTCTGCAATGCATCGTTACAACACTGCTGAAGCGACAACCTCGAATTATAAAGTCGAGTTATCAAATCAAGCATGGTTATTTGGTATTGAGGGGTTTTCTGCCGAACATGATTCGGTAATTACTAACCCAAATAATGCGATGTTTAAAGTGGTTAACTTTAATCAGGTTGAAAATCAGCGCCATTCGTTATTTGCACAGTGGTCTCCAGTGGTTGGTAAGAACAGTTATCGTGTAGGCTTACGTGTTAAGCAAAACTATGCTGATGCCGCAGAGGTCATGAGCTCGATGGCGATGATGAACCCGAATGTTAAAGCACTGCAAGATGAGTTTAATGCTAACGATCGCTCGGTTGATGACACGACCTTTGATGTGGTGTTAACGAATCAATATCAATACTCAACAGACATGACATTAAGCTATGGCGTTGCAGTTAAGCAACGTGCAGCGAGCTATCAAGAACGTTATTTGTGGCTACCCATGCAAGCAACAGGTGGTTTAGCTGACGGCAAAACTTATGTTGGTAATATTAGCCTAGCGCCAGAAACGGCTTATCAAGTCAATTTAGGCTTAAGTTTTAATAATGATACATTTAGAATTGCGCCGCAGTTCTTCTATCATCGTATTGATGATTATATTCAAGGTTCAGCATCATCGGATATGCGTGTAAAAATGATTGCGGGCATGATGGCTGGCGACATGAGTCCGCTACAGTTCGATAATATTGATGCGCGTTTATACGGGGCTGACATCAACTGGGCTTATCAATTAACCTCTGCTATTGAACTGTCGGGTGTTGCTAGTTATGTTCGCGGCACACGAGAAGACATTAATGATAACCTTTATCGTATTACACCATTAAATGCACGGGTTAACCTTGCTTATCAAGCCGACAATTGGCAAACAAACTTAGCGTTGCATGCTTATCATAAGCAAGATAAAGTGTCTGCGATAAACCAAGAAACCGTGAGCAAAGGCTATGCGGTTGTTGATTGGCAACTCGATTATTACGTCAGTTCAGGGTTAGTAGTGCGTGGAGGGGTCAGTAACTTACTCGATAAGCAATACAATGCTCACCTAGCTGGGGTAAACCGTGCTAACGGTAATGAGTTAGCCGTTGGGGAGCGTATCACCGCGATGGGGCGTAATGCATACATTGCGCTAGATTATCAATTTTAAACGCTTAATTTAAGAAAGCGAAGAAGAGAAAAATACTTTTCTTCGCTTTTGAAAAACTAAATAATAATACTCTATTTCAAGTAAGGCAGCGCATCACCGTGCATACGCTCAATCTTCATGCCTTGTGCTAAGAATGCATCACGAATCACTCCAACCATTTCAAAGCGACCAGCGGCGTAAACTTCATAACCACTTAAGTCGGCATAATCTGCTAATACAGCTTGGTGAACTTGACCAGTTACACCTAACCATTCGCTGTTTGGGTTTTCAACGACAGGAATGAATTGGATATTTGGCTGAGCTTCTGCTAGCTTTTCCATTTCTTCCAGTAAGTAGATGTGCTCTGCGTCCTTACAGCCCCAATACACACTGATCTCTCGCATATCCTGCGTTGCGACTAGTTCACGAACAATTGAACGAACGTAGCTAAAGCCGGTACCGCCAGCGACAAGTACCACTGGTAACTCGTTATCATGGCTTAACTGTGCTTCACCGTGCGGTGCTAAAATAGTGATTTCGCCATCTTGTTTCATACGTTCAATCACTTGCATTGGGTAGCTATGCACTTCTGATGCGCCAATGTGTAGCTCAATTAACTCGCCGTCACTCGGTGCGCTAGCAATTGAGAATGGGCGTTTGTCATCTTCAGACATTTTAACCATTAAGTATTGGCCGGCAGCGAATGAGAAGCTTTGCTCTGGACGCAATACCACGTGATAAACTGAGTCATTGAACGCTTCAAGCGTTTCAACACTACATCTGATTTCTGACATTAAATTACCTTAAAATATAAACGATTATGCTTAAATATAGCGTAATAACGCTGGATTGAGTACTAGCCTAATGGCGAGCAATACATTGATTTTACCACCACCTTTAGTATTTGTAAGGTGGTGGTTGATTTTTAGTGAGAATAATTAACATCTAAAGGATGTCTAACTCATCCCAAATATCATCGATACGATCTTTTACTGACTGCTCCATGACGATTGGCTCCCCCCACTCGCGGTCTGTTTCACCAGGCCATTTGTTGGTAGCATCCATCCCCATCTTTGATCCTAAACCTGCCACTGGCGAAGCAAAGTCGAGGTAGTCGATAGGAGTGTGTTCAATCATGGTGGTGTCTCGCGCCGGGTCCATACGTGTCGTAATGGCCCAAATAACATCATCCCAACTGCGGGCATTGATGTCATCGTCACAAACAATTACGAATTTAGTGTACATAAACTGACGTAAGAACGACCATACTCCCATCATCACGCGTTTAGCATGGCCAGGGTATTGTTTTTTAATTGTCACCACTGCCATACGATATGAACAACCTTCGGGTGGCAGGTAAAAGTCGACAATTTCTGGGAATTGTTTCTTGAGAATAGGCACGAAAACTTCATTAAGTGCTACCCCTAAAATCGCTGGCTCATCTGGTGGGCGGCCAGTGTAGGTGCTGTGATAAATTGGCTTTTTCCGGTGAGTAATATGGGTGACGGTAAATACCGGAAACTCTTCGACTTCATTGTAATAGCCTGTGTGATCCCCATATGGCCCCTCTGGTGCCATTTCTCCTGGCTCTAAATAGCCTTCTAGGACGTACTCGGCAGAAGCGGGCACTTCAAGATCATTACTTAAACATTTAACCACCTCAGTACGGCTGCCGCGCAGTAATCCAGCGAAAGCATATTCAGATAACGTATCTGGTACGGGAGTTACAGCGCCGATAATCGTTGCAGGATCAGCCCCTAAAGCAACCGATACTGGGTAACGTTCGCCCGGGTTCGTTTGTTGAAATTCTTGATAGTCTAGCGCTCCGCCGCGATGTGATAACCAGCGCATGATCAGTTTATTTTTAGCAAGCAATTGCTGACGATAGATGCCTAAATTCTGACGTTCTTTATGCGGGCCACGTGTAATGGTTAACCCCCAAGTCACCAACGGCGCGGCATCGCCTGGCCAGCAATGCTGAATTGGTAGCTTGGTTAAGTCGACATCCTCACCAGTGTGGACAATTGCTTGACAGGGGGCGCTACGTAAGCGTTTATTTGGCATGTTAAGCACTTGCTTATACATTGGTAGCTTATCCCACGCATCTTTGATACCGCGGGGTGGTTCAGGCTCTTTTAGTTTAGCCATCAACTCACCAACATCACGCAATGCATCGGTGCTGGTTTGCCCCATTGCCAGTGCAACACGCTCCGTCGTACCAAATAGGTTAGCTAATACCGGTACATCATAACCTTTAGGATTTTCAAACAGTAGAGCAGGGCCTTTGGCGCGTAGGGTGCGATCACCAATTTCAGTCATTTCTAAATAGGGATCGATTTCTTGTTTAATACGTTTGAGTTGACCGAGTTGTTCAAGTTGGTCAATAAAATCACGAAGATCTTTATATTTCATAGTTCATGGCTTGCCAGCAATAATTTGACATTATTGTAGCAAACCCTGATCCGTGAATGAAATTTAGTTTTATGAGTACTTTTTTTGCTAAAACGCTTGCTCTACCATTGTTTTGAATTGTTCTGGTCCTTGAAAGCCAACGACACGTAAATGTTTTTGCTCCACACCTTGCGGATTATAAAACATGATCGTTGGTAACCCTAATACACCGAGCTTTTCTTGTAGCTCAATATCGAGCTCATCATTGGCTGTTACGTCACTTTGAATTAGTACCATTTGCTCTAATAATGGTTTCACTAATGGGTCTGAAAAAGTTTTATGTTCAAAGTCTTTACATGCAATACACCAGTCAGCAAAGAAATCGAGCATGACTGGCTTATTTTGCTGTTTTGCTTTGGCTAACTCTTGGTTTAATTGTGCTATTCCTTTGACTTGAATAAATTCAACGTTTTCTTGTTGCTGCTGTGTCACCGCGACATCGTCAAACAACCAAGGTTTAATTAATGTGACTGTGCCTGCGATAAGAAGTACCGAACATAGAGTATGGCGAATACTATGAGCTATGTTTAACGCCGTTGATTTATTGTGGTGCAATAGATAGCTCGCTACGCCTATAGCTAATAATGACCAACCACTCATGACCCAGATTGGGTCAAGGAACCGCTCCAGCAAGACGATGACCACAGAAAGGAGCATAAAGCCAAATAGCCCTTTAATGACATCCATCCATGCGCCTGCTTTTGGTAATAATTTACCCCCTGAACTTCCCATTAATAGTAATGGAATGCCCATACCGAGTGACAAGATATACAGGGTTAAGAAGCCTAATACTAAATCGCCAGTTTGTGCGACATATATCAGCGCACCAGATAAAGGGGCTGTAGTACAAGGCGAGGCAACTAATCCAGAGATCATTCCCATCATAAACACACTCGGGTAGCGTCCACCTTGTTGTTTATTGGAGAGGCTATTAAGTCGCTCTTGCCATGCGCTTGGTAATTGCAAATTAAACAAACCAAACATCGATAAAGCAAGGATAGTGAATAATATGGCGAGGGCACTCAATAAAATAGGGTGCTGAAAAGCAGCTTGAAACTGTAGCCCTAAAGATGCGACCACCAAACCTAATGCAGAATAGGTCAATGCCATACCTTGAACATAGGTAAATGATAGTGCGAAGGCTTGGCGTGTTGATAACTTATTGCCTGCACCAACGATGATACCCGATAAAATAGGGTACATAGGAAAGACACATGGGGTAAAGGCTAAACCGATGCCTAAACCAAAGAAGATCACTAAGGTCCATAGTAATGAGTCCGAGCTCAGTAGGCCTGCTAAATAATCCTGTTCCGGTACTTGGGCTGCGGGTGGTAGATCTTGAACGGTATTAGTGGTCACAAAACGCGGGTCAAAATAGAGTGTCTTGGTACTAGGTGGATAGCACAAACCCGCATCAGCACAGCCTTGATAAGCTAAGGTAATTTGATGTTCTTGACTACTGGGTGTCGGAATAAATGAAAATACAGCTTCTTGATAATAAACTTCTTGCTGACCGAAATACTCATCATAGTGATCAGAGCCTTTAGGTAGCGTTATCTCAGTGATGGTGGCCGTATCACTGGTGAATTTAAACTTTTCCTTATAGAGATAATAACCATCTGCAATTTGCCATCGGACAATAATTTTATTATTGGCTTGGTCGAAGTTTAGTTGAAAAGCTTGCTCTTCCGGCAAAAATTTTGGCTGCTGTGAAAATAGATCGGTAAGGGCATTAGCTTGAGTCGGCGCGACAAAAAATAGGCTCAATACAGAGAGCAAAAGGCTGGTAATTATGTGCTTCATGATGATTTTATATTTTCTCTTATCCAATCAAGATATGCTTGATTGCCGTTAATAATAGGTAAGGCAATAATTTCGGCAACATCATAAGGATGTAGTTCGATAATTTTTTGCTCTAGTGCTAGGAACAGAGATTGATGCGTTTTTATTTGCAATTGAAATTCAATGTCCTGTTCTATTTTTCCTTGCCAGTAATAAACTGACTTCATTTCCCCAAGAATGTTAACACAAGCCGCCAATTTTAGTTCAACTACCTGTTGTGCAATTAATTGCGCTGTTTTTTCGTTGGGACAGTTACATTTCACCAGAATATAGCCAGTCATTACGACCTCCAAAGACATTTAATGTTACAAATAAAATTCGTCAATTATGTCTCACCGCAATTGAATCTGCGAACTTTATCCCCATATTTATAGCTACCATTTGATTTCTATTAAATCACAGGATTTAATAGTGATTGAAGATAACATCTTAACGTTGAGGTTCTTGTGCTATTTGCTTTATTTTTAATTTTTGTCATTGTACCTATAATTGAAATTTCGATTTTAATTCAAGTGGGTGAACAACTGGGTGTAATGACCACCATTGCATTGGTTATCTTAACGGCGGCAGTGGGTGCCTCCTTAGTGCGTAGCCAGGGTTTGCAAACATTAATGTCAGCGCAGCAGAAAATTCAACAGGGCCAACAGCCCGGCCAAGAAGTCATCGAAGGGGTGATGCTGGCTATAGCTGGTGTCCTTCTTGTCACGCCAGGTTTTGTAACCGACATTTTTGGTCTATTAGTATTAACGCCTGTGACGCGTAAATTATTTGCCAATTACTTATTGTCAAAAATGATAGTTAAAGGCATGTCTGGTGGTGGCTTCCATGGACAGTCACCATTTCAAGGTGGTTTCGGACACCCACCACAACAAGATGGTGATATTATTGACGGAGAGTACTCTAATAAAGACCACGAGCACCATCTTGGAAACTCAGACCGTCAAGAATCAAAAGATGATGAGCAATCGACAAAGCACTAAAAACATCTATATTCTTGTTATCTAATGTAAAACCCTTTAAGGCTTGTTATTTATTAACAGGCCTTTTTTGTCTTTATTATACTAAATCAATAGATTGAATTTTGGGCAAACTTTGTTAGATTAGTAAGATAATCTTATCGCTTTATCCCAGGAACAAGGACGCTCTGTGAATATTTTAAAGGGGATGCTTAAAGTCAGGTGGACCATTAGGTTTACTGTCTTAACCGTATTTGTTTTTGCTAATTTATTAATCGCAGCCGTCGCTATAGGCTTGCAATATCATTTTAGCAAAAGTATGGCGACAGAAACCTCGCTAAATTACTTCAATAAAACGGCTAACCAAACGCGCGACTACATCGAGCATAACGAATCTCGCGCGATTGAATCGGTTAACTCTTTAGCTAATTACCCGTACTTGTTACAAGAGCAGTGGGTTGGAGAAACAACACCGCACCTATTTGCTCAAACAATGCAAAGTAACCCTGCGTTTTATGCTGCATATATTGCGTTTGAAAATGGCAATTTTTATGAGCTGATTAATCTTAATTCTAGTTTGGCGGTTAGAACGGGCTTAAACGCTAGCCCGAAAGATCGCTGGGTAACAATTACAGTATTAGGGCAAGGGGAAGAACGAAAGCGGACATTCACCTACCTAGATCAAGACTTTAATGTTCGAGTAGCTAAAGCTGAAGGGAGTGAATACGATCCAACAACACGACCATGGTTCATAGAAGCGAAGCCTACTAGGGTGCATAAAACAGCCCCTTATCTATTCCAACATTTGCAAGCGCCAGGACAGACGTATTCTAGAGTGCTTCCTAATTCATCAGCCGTTATTGCGGTGGATATCGCATTATCATCATTATCAACTTATCTCCAGCAACAGCAAGTGTCGGCTGATGAAGAAATTTATCTTTATCAAGAAACTGGCGAAGTAATTGCGTCCAATTTGGTGGACTCATTTGAACAGTCAATGTTGCAGGTGCCGCGCTTAGCGTTAACCCCAAAACAACAAGCTTTTATTGATAAAAAGCAGCTGTTTAAAGTTTCAAATTCTCAAGATTGGTCACCGATAGATTTTGCTATTTCAGGGAAACCTCAAGGCTATGCCGTAGACTTGATGTCGATTGTCTCTGCGAGTACGGGATTAAGATTTGAGTATACAAATGGTTATGAATGGTCTGAATTAGTAACCATGTTTGAACGCGATGATCTGGATATTCTACAAGGGGTCTTTCTCAATAAAGAAAATCAAAGATTAGGTCAGTTATCGTCCTCATTTTTAAACTTACCTTTGTCGGTTATTACGTTGAAGGGGGCTGAGAATATTGGCCGTATTGAGCAACTTAAAGGCAAAACTTTGGCGATAGCTAAAGGGTGGTCGTTATCAGCATTAATTAAAGAGCATTACCCTGACATTAATATTGTTGAAGTCGCACAACTTAAAGATGTTTTTGACGTAGTTCGAAACGGAAAAGCTTATGCGGGTATTGATAGTCAGCTTATTTTACAGCAAACCGGCAAGCAATTTTTTATCGATGATGTGCAATATCATAGCCGTTTAACGCTGCAACCGATGAATTTTTCTAACACATTACATTTTTTAGTAAATGAGAAACACCCGGAGTTACTGGAGTTAATTAATCTTGCTTTAGCTAATGTAAAGCCTGGACTGCTTACCCAGTTAGATGAGAAGTGGCAAATTAATCAATCACAACAAACGACGAAAAAAAACTATTCCAGTATGGTTCCTTATCAGTCATTAATTTCATTATCGGCACAGCCTGAGCTTCACGACCAGCTCAATAGAATGACAATTAATGATCGAGAATACTTCGTTTATACCCAATCGCTACTTGGGCATAATGAACATAAAGATATGTTTGCTGCTATGGTTCCCGTTGAAAGTGTGTTGGGTGAGAGCTTAAAAGAAATTCAATTATCGATTTTGTTTACAGGGTTGTGCTTGTTGCTGATGTTACCATTTTCATGGCTATTTTCTTCGCCTATTGTGAACCCTATACGTCGCTTAGCGAAACAAAATAAGTTGATTAACCAGCGTGAATTCGATCAGGTTTATCATCAACCAACAAGGATTTGTGAAATAGAGGAACTCTCTTTATCAATGATTGAGATGTCCAACTCAATTCAAGCTCATGAACGCTCGCAGCAAGAGCTTATGGACGCTTTCATTAAAATTATTGGCCAGGCTATTGATGATAAGTCACGTTATACAGGCGGTCATTGTTCGCGTATCCCTAATTTAGCCATCGAGTTAGCGCAGGCGGCCTCTAAAGATTCTCAAGGCGTGTTTAAAGATTTTTCGTTTAAAGATGATATGGAGATTCGTGAGTTTACCATTGCAGCATGGCTGCATGATTGTGGCAAAATCACCACCCCTGAACATATTGTTGATAAAGGGACTAAGTTAGAGGTGATCTATAATCGTATCCATGAGGTCAGAATGCGTTTTGAAGTACTCTGGCGCGATGCGGAGATTGAATACTTAAAGCAGATTCGCATTGCACCTCAGCTGGAAATGTCATTACTTGATCAGTTACAACGTACGCGTGAACGTTTACGCGATGATTTTTCTTTTATCGCTCAAGCTAATGTCGGTGGTGAATTTATGTCGCAAACAGACATTGCTCGTTTGCATAGCTTTAGTGAGATTACATGGCAACGCAATTTTGACGATAGCTTAGGATTATCACCTGTTGAAGAAGCCCGCCTATCAAGCAAAACAGTTTCATTACCTGTGACAGAGTCTTTATTGATGGATAAGCCTGACCATATTGTAAGTAGAACCGAGCCAATGGTATTTCCAGAACAATTCGAAATCAAAATGGATGTGCCAGAGCATTTAAGTAATCAAGGTGAGTTACATAATTTGACGATTACTCGAGGCACCTTAACGGCTGAAGATCGCTTTAAAATTAATGAGCATATTATAAGTACGATCAAAATGCTTGAGGCACTGCCATTACCTCCTGAGTTATCAAGAGTACCGCGTTACGCATCAACTCATCATGAAACATTAAAAGGAACAGGTTACCCAAGAAGGCTGAGTGCTGAAGACCTTTCTGTTCCAGAACGTGTTTTGGCTGTATGTGATATTTTTGAAGCATTAACAGCAGCAGATCGGCCATACAAGAAAGCGAAACCTATTAGTGTAGCTATTGATATTTTGCATAAGATGGCTCTTGATGAGCATATTGATATTGATGTATTCGAATTACTTTTAACGAGTGGTATTTATCTTGAGTATGCTAATGAGTATCTACCACCAAGTCAGATTGATGCGTTAGACATCAATCAATACTTACGTTCACCGGCTGAAAAAGGTCAGCCAGAACAAGCAATAGCTATGGCCTGAGTGTCGTAATAATAATTTTTATTACTCTACTTATATTTATGCCCTCGCAGTTAATAGATTGTGTTGGAGGGGGAATAATGCCCGTATTGTTAATACTGATTGCGTACGCAACAGCGGGGTGTATACAATCAACCCGAGGGACTCTAGTTCAGGTGTGCGATAGCGCATGCAAGTGTGATTGTTCTAAGCAGAATACAATCAAAGCGCATTAACTGTTAATGCGCTTTTCCTTCACTTACTTTAAGCGCTAATATATAACACGCGCCGCCAATTAGGATGTTAGCTATCGCAATCGCCGCGAATATGCCTGTCGCGCCGAGTAATATATTGCCCAGCCATGCCATTGGCAGCATAATCAAAAATAATCTTGCCATATTAACCAGTAAAGAACTGCCCGGGCGGTTAAACGCATTGAGGCTGTTGGCCACTAAAATCACCACGCCAAGGGCGCCATAGGCGACAGGGACTAGCCATAAAAATATCACGAGATATTCAATCACACTTTCATCATCACTAAATAACCCGGCAATAGGGTAAGCGAAAACAGCAATAAGCAGATAAAAACCTAGTTGGCACAGCAAAGAAAAATGAGCACTGCCAATTAAGGCTTGTTTAGCGCGCGTGACTTGACCTGCTCCTAAATTTTGCGCGATAAATGGGGTTAGTGATGATGAAAGGGCGAGTATTGCAATGAGCATTAGTGACTCAATGCGCATACCCACACCATAGGCCGCGACCGCCGCTGTATCGTAATTGGCTATCATGGTCATTAAAATTGCATTGGCCAGCGGGTTGATCATTTGTGAGAGTGCCGCAGGTCTGCCAATCTTTAATACTTTGCGCCACACTGTAACAGCTTGCTGCCAATTTAAACTAACCCAGGCAATTAGCTTACTCCGTTTTAATAAAATGAGGGCTCCGACCATCGATAAAGCCCATGAAAATAATGTCGCAACGGCTGCGCCTTGGATCCCCATCGCGGGTATTGGCCCTAAGCCAAAAATGAAAATAGGATCAAGAATGACATTAATCAGTCCGGCAACCGCCATCAAGATGCTGGGAAATTTAGTGTTTCCTGTCGCTCGCAACGCATTGTTGCCAATCATCGGAATGACTAAAAACAAGATCGCGATATACCACACTTGCAGATAATCACTGATATAGGGCAGTAAACTTGGTTTTGCGCCCATCGCTGTAAACAATGGAGTAATGGAAAAGTAACCTAAGGTCGATAGTGAAATGGCCGTTATTAACCCTAGCAATAGTGCGTTGACGACAAAATCTGCGACATTGTGCTGCTCGCCTTGACCAATAATCCGTGCGAGTGACGCTGATAGACCGACTCCTAGACCAATTAAAATACTGGTAATAATAAACGTAATAGGAAAAGTGAAACTTAACGCCGCTAATGGTTCGGTGCCGAGCAAACTGACAAAATAGGTATCGGCGAGATTAAACACTAATAAGCTAAGGATCCCTAAACCTGAGGGAATGCTCATTTTGGTTAATACATCACGAGTAGGGGAGTTGAGTAAGTCGTGTTTCAAAAGCTGCCGAGTCGAAAATTATAAAGGGCTAATTGTATCGTGAATTGATATCACAGGGTGCATTTTTATACTTTTTTCTGTTAAAAGTAGCCTTAAGTCTTGGATCTAATTTTTTTGCCCCCATAGATGATGTTAAGTAGAGAGGTAGAGAATGATCTTTACCCAAGCAGAAAAAACAATTAAGGAGTCAGCAATGAGCATTCGTCCATTACATGATCGCGTAATTATTAAACGTATTGAAGTAGAATCTAAGTCATCGGGCGGTATCGTTCTGATGGGGAGCGCGGCAGAAAAATCAACGCGTGGCGAAGTGATTGCAACTGGCAACGGCCGTTTGTTAGACAACGGTGAAGTGCGTCCATTAGACGTAAAAGTTGGCGACACAGTAATCTTTAAAGATGGTTACGGCGTAGATAAAGAAAAAATTGACGGCGAAGAAGTGCTAATTCTGTCTGAATCAGACATCTTAGCAATCGTTGAAGCTTAATAACCCCACGAAACATAATTTTAGGAACATATCATGGCAGCTAAAGAAGTAAAATTTGCAACAGACGCTCGTGTAAAAATGCTAGCGGGTGTTAACGTATTAGCCGATGCAGTAAAAGTAACTTTAGGCCCTAAAGGTCGTAACGTCATTATCGATAAGAGCTTTGGCGCTCCTACTATCACTAAAGATGGTGTATCTGTAGCGAAAGAAATCGAATTAGAAGACAAATTTGAAAACATGGGCGCACAGTTAGTGAAGGAAGTTGCTTCACAAGCAAACGATGCTGCCGGTGACGGAACAACAACCGCGACAGTATTAGCACAAGCGATTATCAGTGAAGGCATGAAATCTGTGGCTGCGGGTATGAATCCAATGGATTTAAAACGTGGCATCGACAAAGCAACCGTTGCTGCTGTTGCCGCACTAAAAGATTTATCACAAGAATGTACTGATAACAAAGCGATTGAGCAAGTAGGTACAATCTCTGCAAACTCTGATAACAGTGTTGGCGAAATCATTGCTACAGCAATGGCTAAAGTAGGCACTTCTGGCGTTATCACGGTTGAAGAAGGTCAATCACTTGAAGACGAGCTTGATGTAGTTGAAGGCATGCAGTTTGACCGTGGTTACCTATCACCATATTTCATCAACAACCAAGAACATGCTAGCGTTGAACTAGAAACGCCGTTTATCTTATTAGTTGATAAGAAAGTATCAAACATTCGTGAGTTAGTGCCAGTTTTAGAAGGGCTAGCAAAAACGGGTAAGCCATTATTAATTGTTGCAGAAGACGTTGAAGGCGAAGCATTAGCGACTCTGGTTGTAAACAACATGCGTGGTATCGTAAAAGTTGCAGCAGTTAAAGCACCTGGATTTGGTGACCGTCGTAAAGCGATGTTACAAGATTTAGCTATCTTAACTGGTGGTACCGTGATTTCTGAAGAAATCGGTATGGAGCTAGAGAAAGCGACATTAGAAGATTTAGGTAGTGCGAAGCGCGTTATCATCACTAAAGATAACACGACTGTGATTGACGGTGTGGGTGATGAAGCGGCCATTAACGCACGTGTTAGCCAAATCAAAGCACAAGCAGCAGAATCAACGTCAGACTACGACAAAGAAAAACTACAAGAACGCATGGCTAAATTAGCTGGCGGTGTTGCAGTAATCAAAGTTGGCGCAGCAACGGAAGTTGCAATGAAAGAGAAGAAAGATCGTGTTGATGATGCACTTCACGCAACGCGCGCAGCCGTTGAAGAAGGTGTTGTAGCTGGTGGTGGTGTTGCTTTAGTACGCGCAGCCTCTGCAATCAAAGATCTTAAAGGCGACAACGAAGAGCAAAACCACGGTATTGCCTTACTACTTCGCGCAATGGAAGCACCATTACGCCAAATCGCTTACAACTCAGGCGACGAGTCATCAGTTGTTTGTAACGAAGTGAAAAACGGTTCAGGCAGCTACGGCTATAACGCAGCAAACAGCGTTTACGGTGATATGCTAGAAATGGGTATCTTAGACCCAACGAAAGTAACACGTAGCGCACTTCAGTTCGCAGCCTCTGTTGCTGGTCTAATGATCACAACTGAAGCGATGATCACTGACGCACCTGTTGATGCAGCTGCTGCTCCAGCAATGCCTGACATGGGCGGCATGGGTGGTATGGGCGGAATGGGCGGCATGATGTAATAGATTTTAGCCTAAATCGCTTATCTAAAAAGCCATAACATGTTGATGTTATGGCTTTTTTGTTTCTGTTATTTAATAAATCTTTATTATTTTAGGGGGATAAAGTGGGGTATCAATAATCCTCCCATTTAGTTACAGCTTTAAAAACATAGCGATAAGTCATAAATGGGATGCATAGTATGAATTTTTATTGGTTTCATTCCTCAGTAAAATGAAGATCTAATACCAACATTTTCTTTTTTATCTTGGTGCTCAAATTTTTCAAACTTGAATTACGTGCACATTATGCGCATAATATGATTATTAAATGTTTGGAGTGCTAGTTATGAATATTACTTTAGGTAAAGAGTTTGAAAGAAGGATCACAGAGAAAGTATCTGATGGTTTATATACTTCAGCTAGTGAAGTGATCCGTGATGGTTTGAGACTATTGTTTGAGAAAGACGTTGCTAAAAACCAGCAACTTGAAATATTACGAGAAGAAGTCGCTAAAGGATTCGAACAGCTAGCTGCTGGCGAATCGTCAAAGCACAGTGTAATGGAAATATTTGAACAAGCTTCTCTATCAGTCGCTAGCAAGTCAGCGAGCGATAATACCAATGCCTAGCTATAGGTTATCCCCTTTAGCTGAAGCCGATTTATTCAAAATAATTTCATCAACTATTGAATCTTGGGGAAGTACACAGGCAAAGGTGTATGCTCAAACTATCGATGCAGCCTTATTGAAGTTAGCCCAATACCCTGACTTTGGTAGAGAAAGAAGTGATATTTATGACGGTGCTAAAAGTTTTCCAGTAGAGAAGCATATTGTCTTTTATCAAATTAGTGAAAGTGGTATTGATGTTGCCCGTATTCTTCATCAGCGTATGGACCCATCAAAACACTTCTAATCTTACTTTGGTAAAATTTTTAATTTAAATTCAACAGGTTAAGTCTATCAGTAAATAAACAAGGATGTAAAGTGGGGGGGCGATACATTGTCCCATGTAACAATTTTAGTTAAAACAATTAGATAGGCTTTGAATGGGCGGCATGATGTAATTTGTGCTGGTCTAAACTGTTAATTACTGCGTTGCTTGGTTACTCGCTTAAGAAACACTAAACTTCGTAACCAAGCGTCTTGTACTAAACAGTTTATCCTGCGCATAAACATTGAGTTGCTATCGCACTTATCTAATAAAAACCTGCTTCGGCAGGTTTTTTGCGTTTTATGGGAAGTATGAAGTGAGGTTGGCAAGATATGATATAGCCATCCTCTTCAGTCTTACGTCCTTCGCAAGCGTCATCGGCAGTCTTTTAGCCAGAATCTCACCTTTGGAAGCAAAGCGAGGTCCTCAATAGCACACTTTCATGACGACGAGAGGTGGTTAACTTCAATACTGTCTCGTAGGTTATTTCTTAATAAAAGCTCATCGTTAGCCTTCACTTCATTAACTTAATATCTACTCATTCATTTTTTGTGACAAACGTCCTATTGATTTATAAAAATACAGTTTGCCATCCCTGATGTTATAACATAACATACCGCGCTAATTACACTTTGTTACGTTATAACGTAATTACATCGTGCTATAGCAATTAACTATTAAGAGGCATCATGAGAAAATTATCGCCGATTATGAGTGCACTTCTTGCCATTTCTGCAAGTGGTCACTTATACGCAGAACAAGTTCAAGGTACTGTTACTAATACCCAAGGTGCAGCAGTTGTTGGTGCGACCGTGAAGGTCGTAGGGACAAATAACGTTGTAAAAACAAACGAAAATGGTGTTTTTAATTTAGACGTTAAACCAGGAAGTTATGAACTGCATGTCGTTGCGGATCGTTTTGTTCATGAAAATGTCGATGTTAATGTGATAGAGAATCAGACCGCTCAGGTCAGTGTATCGCTAGATAAGTCTGCCATTGAAATTATTGATGTTAGTGCAACACCTTTCCATAGTTCTAATATTGAATCAGCTTTACCTATTACGGTGTTGCAAGGCGAAAGTCTGCGAATGCGTCAAGAAAACACCCTAGGGGATACATTAAGCAAAGAGATTGGTGTCCACAGTAACTTCCATGGCAGTGTGGCAAGTACGCCGATTATTCGCGGCCTTGATGGCCCGCGTGTCTTGATTACACAAAATGGCTTAGATGCAGGTGATGCATCACGTGTAGGCCCTGACCATGCGGTATCGACTGAAGCATCGACTACTGAACGTATTGAAGTACTTCGCGGCCCAGCAACACTGTTCTATGGGAGTGGTGCAATTGGTGGGGTAGTTAACTTAGTTGATGAAAGAATTCCTCGCGATAGAGACACGAAAGGTGAATGGCTGGCCGAGCATAATAGTAATAATGATCAAAAGCTGTTCTCAGGTTCTTTTAACACTAGTGTTGGTGATGTTGCACTGCATGCCGATGGCTTTTATCGCGACAATGAAAATTATCATGCGCCTAAAAAAGATGGTAAAGATGAAATCGCTAACTCAGCATCAGAGTCAACAGGTTTTACTTTAGGTTCAAGTTATTTATTAGATAACGGGTTTGTTGGTGTTTCATATCAAGCACTTGATCAAGAATATGGCATTCCGGGTCATAGTCACGGAGATGAAGAAATTGCTGTTTTGGCTGACATGGAGCAAAAGCGTTGGCAATTACTCAGTGAGCTTGATTTTGAAAATTCGGTCATTAAAACACTGAATACTAAGGTTGCTTATACAGATTATCGTCACAGCGAATTAGAAGTAGGGGTTGTCGGTACTACTTTTGATAATGAAAGCCTAGAAGCACGTGTTGAGCTTTTACACCAAGATTATGCAGGCTGGCGTGGTGGTGTAAGTCTTCATTATAAAGAAAGTGATTTTATTGCTGTCGGTGCTGAGGCTTTTACCCCACCGTCTGAAACAAGTTCTATTGCGTTAGCTTGGATTGAAGAGCGCCACTTTGATGATGTTCTACTGCAACTTGGTGCACGTGTTGAGCGTACGAAAATTACGGCTGCTAAAGTTCGTTTACCGGAGATTGAGTTATTTGAAGATCATGACGAACATGATCACGACGAGCATGCAGATGAAGCGCATGGCCATCACGAGCATGGTCACGATGAACACGATCACGACGAACATGCACATCATGATCAAGAAGGTATGACGCGTAACTTCGCAGTTGAACATGAGTTTACTCCAGTGAGCTTCTCGGCGGGTTTAGTGTGGGATTTCGCAGATGGCTACAACTTAGGTTTGTCACTATCACACTCTGAACGTGCTCCTTCAGCTGCTGAACTTTTATCTTTTGGCCCTCATATTGGTACAGGCTCTTATGAAGTGGGTGGACTTTTCTCATTACATAACGATCACGGTGAAGCGGCCCACTTTGGTTTAACCGATCACGAAATTGTAATGGAAACAGCTAATAACATCGATTTGAGCTTACGTAAGTTCAAAGGTGATTTTGGTTTTATTTTAAATGCGTTCTATAACCAAATTGATGATTATTATTACGAACAAGCGACAGGTCTGTCAGCGGGAGATGGACATGATCATAGCGCTCATGGACATGATGATCATGGTGAGGAAGCGCACACTTTACCGTTGTATTTATTCACTTCACAAGATGTCACTTTACATGGCTTTGAAGCCCAAGCTGTATGGCAAGTTACTGATGAATTTTCATGGAAAGTACAAGGCGATATCATTCGCGCTCGTCTAGATAATGGCGGTGAGTTACCTCGTACTCCTCCTGCACGAATTACGACTGAATTGAGCTATGAAGGTGAGAAAATTTCAGCTGACCTATTTGTCGGGCAGCATTTTGAACAAACGCATATCGCGGCACTAGAAACATCAACAGATAGTTACACCATGGTTGATGCCAATGTGAATTATCACTTTACCTTAGGTCAACATGACTTAGCCGTTTACCTTAAAGGTAAAAATTTAACGGATGAATATGCGCAAGTTCATACTTCATTCTTAAAAGATTTAACGCCACTCGCAGGCCGCTCTATTGCTGTCGGTATTAGAGGTTCATTTTAATTTCACCCTATAGCTTGGGTAAGTATTAA
Source organism: Psychrobium sp. 1_MG-2023 (assembly GCF_030689115.1). Classification (NCBI taxonomy): domain Bacteria; kingdom Pseudomonadati; phylum Pseudomonadota; class Gammaproteobacteria; order Alteromonadales; family Shewanellaceae; genus Psychrobium; species Psychrobium sp. 1_MG-2023. The sequence continues at coordinate 81,327 of NZ_JAUYVJ010000001.1, forward strand.
CGTAACAAAGGAAAATCATGAAAAATTTTAGTTTAAAAACATTGGTCATCGCATGTGCTGCGACAGCGCTAATTGGTTGTGGTGACAGCGAAACTAATATTACTGAAATTACGCCAACGCCTGCACCTGCAGCTGGCCACGATCATGACCACGATCATGGCCAAGAGTTAGGTAAAGGGCGTTTAGCTATAGCTGATGCTGATCAGGCTGTTGTACACTTTTTTGATTTGGAAGATAACAGTTTAGTCGATTCATTAAGCATTACTAATCCAGCAGAATACTTGTACGCGAGCCCAGAAGGTCGTTATGCCGTTGCTGTACAGCGTTCATTTGATACTGTTGAATTTATTGATGGTGGTGTCTGGCAAGAGCTTCATGGTGATCATTATGATCAACACAATGATGAGCCTGAACTGACTAGCTTCACTCTAAATGACACTAAACCAACGCATTATGTACCACGTGGTGATAAAGCTGCGGTATTTTTTGATGGTGATAAAGAGTCGGGTGTCAATGCTGGTTTAGGTCTATTAAGTGATGAAAGTATTGCTGAAGAAAAAATGATTGCAGAGCATCATTTTGATACCTACATGCATGGTACTGCTGAAATTCGTGGTGAGTTTGTGTTAACAACACTACGTGACAGTGAATCGGAAAGTAGCCTACCTGAGCAAGTGGCTTTACTTGAAGTACACGGTGATCACTTCCATCAAGAGCAAGTATTTGAAACAACGTGTCCGGCATTACATGGCAGCTTCCAAACTGAAACGCATATCGCGTTTGCTTGTGGAGATGGCGTATTATCAATTGAGCAGCAAGGTGACTTATTTACAGCATCTAAGATTGCAAACCCAACGGATATGCCAGAAGGTGTTCGCATTGGTTCATTAAAAGGTAGTGCAGAAAGTGATGTGATGTTTGGTGCTTCACGTGCGGGGTTCTTTTTAGTAGACCTAGCACAGCAGAATATTACTCCCTTTGATTGGAAGCAAGAAGAGACTTTAACGTCAGTTACTTATGGTTTTGATGGCCATAATGAACACCTGTTAATTTTGGATAATGAAGGTCACTTAAACCTTTATTCTGCAGAAGAGAATTGGCAGTTTGATAGCCGTATCGAAGTTTTCGAAACATTAGCTGAAGACGCAAAACCTGTCATTGTTGCATCAAAAGCGCACGAGTTGGTTTACATTATCAATGGTCAAGAAGTAACGACAATTGATTTGCATGATGGTGAAGTAAAAGGCCACTTTGACCTAGACTTTACACCAGGTAAAGCGGCTTGGTTAGGTGTGGCTGCTGAAGAAGAGCACGAACACTAAACCTAAACAGAGTATCAGCGTAAGGGTGTGTCAAAGGGCTTAATTAAGCGAGTTTTGTGTCGCCTTTACGCTTTGCGTTACTTTTGATTGTGGCTCGTTGCAGTATGCTATTTGAAGTGAAGGTCAGTCAGTAGTTAGACTTATCTTGCTTAATATGCTGCTTGGTGCGATAGCCAGCTATCGCTAAACTTGACCACACTGTCACGGTTCTTCCTTCGGCTGTACCCTTACCACTAATTGCATCAATCATTTGCGGCAAAATAGCTAACGCGATCTAATAACGGTCATCACGTTATTAAGAGAGTGAACGAAAAGAGATACTGCTGAGTATCTCTTTTTTCGCGATAAACAGTGAACAATTCCCCTTGTTATACAACTTAAACCAATTCCATTATTAGCTTGGTCACTTTGCACGGACTAAGTAAATGACAGTGGTGTTAGTTACGACTAAGTAGCAAACTGTATATGTAATTAATTGCTTTTCGTCATTAAGGTCACTACTTAGCGCCTATTTGGAACATAGAATCAATGCACTAATCGGTTTATTCACGTTACAGAGTCGGTTACTTAGTGGAATAGATATTAGTTTTAAGTACAAAAAAAACCACACGATAATGAGGTGTGGCTTTTTATGTCTTTTAAACGTTTACTAATTAAGAATTACACTAAACTTTAAACTCTGTAGCTGACGCTTGTAGTTCATCAGCTAATCTAGCAACCTCAGAGCTCGCCTGTGCTGTTTCTGATGCTCCTTGTGATGTTTGCTGAGCAATCTCAACAATATTCTCTAAAAGCTGTGAAATCTCGTGTGAGACAACATTTTGTTCTTGGGCTGCGAGAGAAATTTGATTACTTTTTTCATGTACTCGCTCTAATGAACTGTTCATTACCGACAACGCTTCGACACTTTTCTCTGTATCAGCGACACAAGCCTCTGCACGTTGTTGGCTCACTTCCATTACTTTTACTGCTTCTTGGGCTCCGGATTGAATTAGCTCGATCATGTTGTGAATTTCTTGAGTCGACTCTTGCGTACGGTTAGCAAGGTTTCGAACTTCATCAGCCACCACTGCGAAACCGCGTCCTTGTTCACCTGCACGGGCAGCTTCAATGGCCGCATTGAGCGCTAGTAAGTTTGTTTGTTCTGCAATGCCTCTGATAACATCAATGATTGAACCGATATTGGTGCTATCGTCATGCAATTTATTGATCACTTCTGCCGCAGAGCTGATTTCACCTGACAGTGAGCTGATTGTGTCTTTATTCTGTTCTGAGATATTGGCAATATCTGAGGCTTGAGAGTTTGTTTGTTGAACTTCTTCAAGGGTTGCTGACGCATGTTCAGAGACTTGTTCTGCACTTGAGCTCAGTTCATTGGTAGCGGCCGCAGCTTGGTCAACTTGTAATTGTTGCTCACCAATCGCTTGTGTTGTTTGGCTAGTGATACAAGAGGTTTCTTCAGATGCTGTTGCTAGTTGGTTGGAGCCTTGGGTTATATCGGCAATCAAGCTTCTAAGGCTCGCTGCAAGGTTATTAATATTGGTTGCTAGAGTCCCAAATTCATCTTTTGAGTCTTGTTCAACCGTTTGAGTGAGATCGCCAGAGGCAAGCACCGTTAATAGTTTATTAATCTTATTAAGTGGCTGAGTGATTTTTTTAACCGTGTAGTAAGACACGATTGATGAAAGCAGAATGGCAATAATGATGGAGATGGTAATTTGCGTCTCACTGCTTTTTACACTGTCTAACACTGTTTGCTGCGACTTAGTTGCGCTAGCGCTTGCTTGATCGAGTAAGCTAGCGACATGTTGATAACTAACGTTAACAAGCTCCGTTGTTTGGCTGTGTAGTTTATTTGTTGTTTGGATTTGTGTTAATAGCGAGATTTTAGCTGCGTGGATAGACTGTTCGCCAGTAATGTAATCGATAATCTGGTTATGGCTGTTATTTAAATCTTGTAATAATTCGTCTTCTACGACGCCTTGGGCACGCTCTAACATGAAGTTGAGCTTAGTCTTGATATCCTCGTGTAAAAAAGTCAGTTCTTTTGCAACAGCATCTGACTTTAAAATATTAGGCTGCTTACTGACGTCTTCAGCAGTTTTAATGAGGGTTAATACTAAGTTATCTAAGTCATTAGCCATCGCAATAATGTTATCAAGTGTGGCTTGTTCTGAGTCGACTTCAATATCAGAAATATCGAGTAGTAAGCTACTAAAGTCATCTGCTGAATCGGTTAAAATTGCTAAGCTAGAATTTAGTGCTAGTGCTTTGTTTAAGCTTGATTCCTTACTACTATATAAGCGGTCGGTAATCTCTGCGGTTTCTTTGAGTGAAGTGCTTAACGCATCGGTTTTATCACTTAGACTGGTGTCTCGCCCACTAATCGCTCTAAATTGCTCAAGAAGTGAAGTTAATAATTGTTTTGACTCGGTAATCTTTTGTTGATGTTGGTTTAATTGTTCAAGGTCTTGGCTATAGTACTCAAGTAAGGTGAAGCGCTTAAGTTCCATTAATTGGACTTGTATTTTATTGCTGACTTGGAAGGCTGGTAAAGATATCTCTTTTGCGGTTAACGTCTCTTTTTCAACTTTTACGAAGTTTAAAAAGGAGTTAGCACCGACAAAAAACAAGACGATAAGGATGATACCAAAGCCACCGACAATCCGATTTGCTACCGTTAAATTCATGAAATTACTCCATCGCTCGCACAGAATGAATCGATGCTACTGCTAATTATAAACTCTCGATATATAGACAAAGGGAACAGCCTGATATCGTCACTATACTAAAGTATGGCCTTAGCTTAACAACAATCATACTTAATGTTAATAAACTATCGGCACAAATGTTAATTACTGTAACGATTTTTGTTGGAAAAATTTATTTTCTTCGAGCGACCATGCCGTTAAGTGGTTTCCCCATAAACAGCCTGTATCGAGTGCAATATGTTGAGTACTTGCTGTTTCCCCTAAAAGGGCGGCCCAATGACCGAAGATTAGTTTAGATGAATGCGAGGGGGCATTGACATTAAACCACGGAACTAAGCTGTGATCAGTGAGCTTATTCGGTGAGCACTTCTCAGTGAAGTTAAGCTGACCATCATGGTGACAATATCGCATTCTAGTTAAAGCGCTAATGGAAAAAATGGCTTGTTGTTGTTCGGTGAGGTCTTGGTTCCAGCTGTTGAGCTGATTATTGTACATCGCTTTTAGTAAATCGAGCCATTGTGTTGATTGAAGTTGTTGACTGACTTTTTTAGCCATCGCTTTGGCAATCGGTAAGGTCCACTGCGGTGTGATACCTGCGTGACTCAGTATTAAATTGTCATTATCCAAACTGATCAATAAAGGTTGGCAGCGTAAAAAGTCAATATACTGAGCTCTATTGGGTGAGTTTAATAAAGGAGAAAAATTATCGTTAGCGTTTAACGGCTTGATTCCTTGACTGACAGCTAAAAAGTGTAAATCATGATTACCCAGAACGGTATGAACCGAGTCTCGATGTAACAAAACAAAGTCTAACACCTCACAAGGTTGCGGTCCTCGCCCAACTAGGTCTCCAGCAAGATAAAGTTTATCTCGCTGAGGGTTAAAAGCGATCTTCTTTAGCAGCAGCTCAAGCTCGCTATAGCAGGCTTGGATATCGCCAATAAAGTAAGTGGCCATAACTTAGTGAATCATGGTGCTATCTGCGAGTAGGAATGGTTCAATAGCAACGTCAAAGGGCTGTCCAGTGGCATCAACCATCATAAACTTCCCTTGCATTGTGCCTACCTGCGTTTTGAAGGTTGAGCCACTGCTGTATTGAAATTCACCGTTAGCTTCGATGGTGGGTTGCAGTCCAACAACACCTTCACCTTCTACTTCGCTTTGGTTACCGTCGCTATCGGTAATTAACCAGTGGCGGCGTAATAGCTGCACTGGTTCATTTGAATTGTTGACTATAGTAATATGATAACCAAACACATAAAGCGTTTGATTATCTGCTTCACGTTGCTCGATAAAATTGCTATTGACTTGGACACTAATTAAATTTGAAAGCTGCATGTTGAAAAACCTATGACTCTGGCGTCGTCGCTTTATCTGTGATGAAATTAGCAATATCAACGAACTGTTTTAACGATACTTGTTCTGCACGCATCGTGATATCAACACCTAAGGCTTCAACCTCTTCGACTGTTGCAATACCTTTGAGGCTATTTCGAATCGTCTTGCGACGTTGACTAAACGCTTGTGTAACGACTTTTTGCAGTTGATTAATATCTTTTGCTGGATAAGGTACTTCGCGGTACGGCTCTAAGCGAATAACTGCTGAATCAACCTTCGGAGGAGGCACAAAACATTGCGGGCCCACTTCAAGTACAGGGATCATTTTACAGTAGTATTGCGCCATCACACTTAAACGACCATAAGCTTTAGTGTTGGGGCTGGCACATAAACGTAACACCACTTCTTTTTGCAGCATGAAATGCATATTTTCAACAATGTCTGCTTGTTCAAACAAATGAAACATTAATGGCGTAGAAATGTTATACGGTAAGTTTCCAAAAACTTTCAACCGTTGACCCGGTTTAGCAAGTTTCGAGAAATCAAACTGTAACGCATCACCTTGGTGAATGGTTAACTTTTTACCCAGTGTTGGGTGTGCTTGTAATCGTTCGGCTAAGTCGCGGTCTAGCTCTACCACGGACATTGAATCAATCTTTTCAGCAACGGGCTCTGTCAATGCCCCTAAACCGGGACCAATCTCTACTAAATGGTCTTCTGGCTTTGGATCGATCGCAGCCACGATATTATCGATGACGCTTTGATCATTTAGAAAGTTTTGACCAAAACGTTTTCTAGCCGTATGGCCTAAATGTACTTTGTTATTCATGTTATCTCTTAGCTGCGAGTTGTATCGCTTCGTTGATGGCGACGATCATGCTACCTGTATCTGCATTACCGCTTCCGGCTAATTCCAGTGCCGTTCCATGGTCAACGGATGTTCTAATAAATGGTAGGCCCAGCGTAATGTTAACTGAGTTACCAAAGCCTTTATGTTTCAAGACAGGTAAGCCCTGATCGTGATACATCGCTAATACAGCGTCGGCATTATCTAAATACTTATCTTGAAATAAGGTATCAGCGGCTAACGGCCCGACAATATCCATACCTTCTTCACGTAATTGTTCTATGGCGGGGATGATAATGTCTATTTCTTCTCGTCCAAGGTGTCCGCCTTCACCGGCATGTGGGTTGAGGCCACACATATAAATACGAGGGTTTTCGATCCCGTATTTATTCACTAAATCTTGGTGTAGGATTCGAGAGATATTAATAATACGATCGTATGTAATCGCTTTCGCAACATATGCTAAAGGAATATGCGTTGTAACTAGAGCAACGCGAAGTCCAGTCGTAGCAAGTAGCATCACTACATCCGCAGTGTTTGACTGCTGAGCAAAGAACTCGGTATGGCCACTAAAAGCTATACCAGATTTATTAATGATACCTTTATGAACAGGCCCTGTAACAATTGCTGCAAACTCGCTATCAATATTGTGATCACAGGCAAATTGCAATGTCTCTAGAACATAGGGGCCGTTCTTTTCATTAAGCTCGTTACAAACGGCTGGCTCGGCCAATGGAATATGCTTAACGGTTAAGGTGCCAGCACGCTGTGGCTGAGCGGCCACTGAAGGATCATAATCAATCAACTCTAAAGGGAGCTTTAATTGTGCAGCACGCTCTAACAGTAGAGACTTGTCGGCAATAGCGATTATTTCAACAGGCCAATCTTGTTGTGCTATTGATACGGCTAAGTCAGGGCCAATGCCTGCTGGCTCCCCGGGTGTTAGAGCGATACGTTGTGTCACAAGGAATTCCTTAATCTAGAATGTCGATATAAGCTTTGCTACGTAGCTCTTTAGCCCACGCGCTGCTCTCTTCGGTAAACTTTCTATTAAACATTAATTGATAAGCTCGGTTTTTCATGAATTCATCCGTAGCATCAACTTTGCGTTTACCCAGTAATTGTACGATATGCCAGCCGTGAGAAGATTTGAATGGCTGACTTAATTCATTGGTTTCTAAGCGTGCAAGGGTGTCTTTAAATGAAGGGACATAAATACTAGGATCATTCCAGCCTAGTTCACCGCCTTTAATTGCAGAACCTGCATCATCTGAGTGTTTTTTAGCTAACTCATCGATTGTTGCTTTACCCGATTCAATATCTTTAATAAAACCATCAAGCATCGACTTTGCACGTTCGTCACTTAAGATAATCGAGGTTTTAATTAAAATATGTTTAGCGTTTACTTCATTAACGTCAACTTGTTGCTGGCCTTTAATGTCGAAGATTTTAATAATATGGTAGCCATTGCCACTTTTAAACGGACCAATAACGTCGCCTTTTGAAGTGCCTGCTACTGCATCTGTAAATAATGTCGGCATTTCATTAATATTCATATAACCCCAATCACCACCTTCAAGGGCCTTTGGACCCGATGACGAAGTAATTGCCACGCGTTTGAAGTCGCTTCCCTCATTTAATAATGATAAAACTCTATCTGCTCGTTCACGAGTCGCTTTTTGACCGTCAGTAGACATATCATCACTGTTGGCAATTAAAATGTGGCCTACTTGATATTGTACATTGCTTTGACCGTGTTCTTTCATCAAATCAACTAAGTTGTCGACTTCTTGGTCTGAAATATTAATACGGCGGCGAATAGCTATACGCTCAACTTGACCTAATAAAATGTCATCGCGGATGGTTTCACGGTAAGTCGCGAAGTTAACTCCGTCACTTTCGATTGCAGATTTTAGCTGAGTTACCGTCATTTTTTGCTCGGCTGCTATATTTGCAATTGTTTGGTCTAACTGAGTATCGCCAATACGCATACTCATGCGCTCGGCCATTTGTTTTTTCAAAATGTTATCGATTAAACGCTCAGTCGCTTGAGTTTTTAAAACGCGATCCGCTGGCAGTGCTTGCTTTTCTCTTACAGAGCGTTGTTTAACTTGTTGTATTAGCGCTTCAATCTCACTCTTTAAAATCACACCGTCGTTGACCACAATTGCAACGCGATCGAGTGGGGTAACCTCAGCTTGCGCAAAGTAGGAGGTACACAAAAGAGACACTGTTAGTATTGTTTTTATTAACTTCATTTTCTATCCGTAACGGCTCGTTTTCGCAATCGGCCAGTAATTTAGCACAATTTTGCCTAAGTTAGGTGAAATAATTAGCGACACTGCTGAAGAGCAGGCATTAATTAATTTTTTAAATAGTAAGGTTGCCTGTAGCTAAAGAGCCCATCACTAAGCATGCTTGCTGCATTCTGCTTACTGGTGGAGCCCAACCCTCTAATTTGGAAATTAAAAGATATGCCGCTATCAAACTCTTCTTGCCCCGATAGGGTGAAGTTACTACTTTGATCATATTGTGCCTGCAGCTGACGATACGCTTGAAAGCGGATGGCCCAACAGCAAGACTCATATTGAAGACCGACAAAACTTTCAATAGTTCGATGTAAGTTAATATCTCGGTAAAGATTGCCCACAAACGTCCATTCTTCATTGACTGGCCAAACTGCCTTTAAACCGAGTTGGTTGATCTTACTATTACTAATTTCTTTAACGTAACGGTGGCTTAGTTGTACTAGTTTGTTTTCACTAAGGCGGTAATCAATACTTAATTTACTTTGGTTTATTTCACTTTGATTTTTATTGAGTTGAATTGCTTGGCTGAAATACCACTTATCATCCGCTTTAAAATCTATTTCACCAGCCAACGCAGATCGATCAGAAATATCTTCGTCATTATTATTTTCTTGTTGAGCCATTTCGCTGGTCGACAGATAAAATGTCTGGCCGATGCTCATGCTTAATGACTCTTTATTATCTCGGTCTTTAAAACGCGTAGTGACACCTAAAGTGACTTGGTCTGTATCAACAATACGATCTAGCCCACTAAAACGATGAGAACGGAATAAACCATGAAAGTCATCGCGCAATAATGCAGTATCGTAAAGACTGATATCCGATTGGTCTTGATAAGGTACCCGAAGGTATTGAATTTGAGGCTCTAGACTCTGTGTCGTACCACGCCCAAAAAAGCTTGCTTCACGCTCAAGGTTCAGCATGCCGTGTAACCGAAACTGCGGAAGTGTACGTGAGATAGACTGCTCTTGATGGACGTCAGATTGTTGATACCAAGTCTGCATTAACTTTAACTCACTGGTTAAGCTAAATGCTGAGTAATTGAGTGGTAACCTTAATGTCGGCTCGACATGTAATCGGGCTGCATTATCTTGTTGATTGTCACTTCTTTCAAAGTAACTGAACTCTGAAAACATATCATATTCAAATAGACTACCCATTGGATTCTGGTAACTATGGAAGGCTAGTTGCGGCAATAGTTGATAAGGACTTTGATTAACCCCAAGCACCTGAATATCTTGTACCTTGAAGTTCACCCACCAATCAGGTTGAAAATAGCTTAATTCAATATTTTTAATTAATTGACTATCTGTTTTGTTCGCATACTCAGAGCCGATATCATTAAAGTAGTTATCATCACTGACATGAGTAAAGTCACTAGAAATGCGCCAGTTCTCATTTATTTCACCAGCGTGTTGCCAGTATACAAGGTAGCGTTTCTCGTCATCTAATGAGCTGTCTTGGGGTAAATACTCGAGATTAAATAAACCTTGCTGTTCATCTACAAGGTAACGAAACTCTGTGTTTAATTGTACTCCTCGCTCTGTTAGGACACGTGGAGTAATCGTCATATCAAACTCAGGAGCGATATTCCAATAAAATGGAACACCTACTTCGGCACCGTTATTTTTACTACTGCCAATGGTTGGATAGAGGAAGCCACTACTGCGTTTATCAGAAATAGGTAACGTTAAATAGGGGAAATAAAAAACAGGGACATCAAAAACCTCTAATGTCGCGCGGGATACTTCGGCCCATGCATTCGTGCTGTCAATTTTAATTTCTTTAGCATGTAATGCCCAGTCAGGTTGCTCATCAGGGCAAGTGGTGAATTGTGCATTAGAGAGAATTAAATAACGTCCTTGATCAACTTTAAAACTATCGGATTGGCCGTGCACCATCATTCCGTTTAACCAGTACTTAGTATCAAGTAATTCAGTATGCTTACCATCTAGTGAAGTGGTTAATGAATTTGACGTTAGAGTAATTGTTTCATCTTGATAATGTAAGTTACCAGTAGCACTAAACAAATTATCTGTTTCACTATATTCTGCATTGTCTGCTTGAATAAAGGTATCGCCTGAGTAAAAGTGCACGTTACCCATATAGCGAGCTCGATCGGGGTAATTTATCTCCGCTTGGTCCGCGCTAACTAATATTTGTTGCTGATTACTTAAGTTAACTTTCTTTAGGCTTTGGCCTGGAATATACGGTGTTGAGATCTGACATTGTGCTGTCGGAAACGTAGATTGCGCAAGAGCATTTTGGCTCAATAAAACAACGGAAAGTAAGGTTAATATGCGCATGAGTATAGCGATGTTCTCAATATAAATAAATAATATGGCATTTCAATTTTATGCCAGTGGGAAACAATAATAACAAGGATTTATTAGCTATTATTCCCGATAATAAATTTTAATGGGTATAATAGCTTAAATTGTTGACTAGGGCTATTAATCCTATAGTCGCTGACAAAAAGGAGTAACAATTATCGACATTCGTTGCCAAGCACTAAGCCAATGGTTTAGCCAGTGTATAGGGGTACCTAATCCTAAGCTTTCAGTGGTCAGTGCTGATGCTAGCTTCAGACGTTATTTCCGGTATCAATATGGTGACACCAGTTATGTCTTAGTCGATGCACCTCCAGCGACCGAAAAAAATATAGAATTCATTCACTTTTCGAAAGCCTATGCCAATAATGGTCTCGATGTTCCTCGGGTACTGTTTAGCGAGCTTGAACAAGGGTTCTTGTGCCTGACCGACTTAGGGGACCAGACGTTACTTCCTTTGTTACACACATCATCAATAGATGACATGATGCGTTGGTATCAACGCTCACTAAATCAGTTACCATTAATTGCGACCATTAATCCCCAATTAAGTTCACAGCATTATGATAAGGCTTTTTTTGAACTTGAACTGGGCATATTTGATGAATGGTTTTGTCACAATTTAATCGGTATTGCTGTTGACCCTGCCTTTAACAAAACGTTAGTGCAATGCTTTGATGAAATCATTGCTAGCGCATTAGAGCAACCGATAGTGACAGTACATCGTGACTTTCATGCACGTAATATTATGGTCAGGGATCTGACATCGTTAGCTGTAATCGATTTTCAAGATACGGTACTTGGTCCACTGACCTATGATGCTGTGTCGCTATTAAAAGATTGTTACTTTGAATTAACGGATGTACAGCGAACACAATTACTTGAACAGACTTACCACCTATTTATTGAACGAGGGTTAATTAATTCGTCAAGCTGCGAGTTTGTACAGTTCAAGCAATGGTTTGACTGGATGGGACTTCAGCGACATCTCAAGGTGTGTGGTATCTTTGCACGTTTATATTTAAGAGATAATAAAGCAGATTACTTAAAAGACTTACCACTGGTAGTTGATTACATTATGGATACTGCTAAACAGTACCCACAACTTTCACCCATTGTGACATTATTTGATGAGCACATTATCCCTGTGTTACCAAGGAAACTAACTGAATGTATGCAATGATTTTAGCCGCGGGTCGTGGTGAGCGAATGAGGCCCCTTACTGATACGTTACCTAAGCCCCTATTAACAGTGTTAGGAAAGCCTTTGATCGTTTACCACTTAGAAAAACTTCAAGGTTTAGGTGTGACAAACGTAGTGATTAATCAAGCTTGGTTAGGTGAAAAGCTGCAACAAACATTGGGTGACGGTGAACAATGGGGGCTTACAATTCATTACTCTAATGAAAGTGACCAAGCACTAGAAACCGCTGGTGGCATCAATAAGGCACTGCCTTTGTTAGGTGCGGGTTGTTTTATTGTTGTAAATGGTGACGTTTGGACTGATTATGACTTTTTGACTTTACCTAAAGCCTTATCAAAAGGGCAATTAGCTCACTTGGTGTTAGTTGAAAACCCTGAACATAACCTTTCTGGGGACTTTGCCATCGCCAACGGTCTACTTGCTCAGCGTGGTAACGAAAAATATACTTTCTCGGGGATTGGCCTTTATCATCGAGATTTGTTTGAAGGGTTAGCATCGGGACCATTGCCTTTAGCGCCACTATTGAGAGCTGCAATGGATGATAACCAGATTGCAGGGGAAGTTTACCGTGGCCGTTGGACTGATGTTGGTACGCCACAACGTTTAGCACAGCTAGAACAAGAATTAAGCGCGTAGTAAGGCGAGAGGAGAGAGTAGTGAGAATTTGGGGTAAGGTATTTGGATTTTTGTTTGGCTTTATGTTTGGCAAAATTATTGGTGCGCTGATTGGTCTGTATTTAGGTCATCGCTTCGACCGCAGTTTAGGTCAAGATTTCTCAAAGCAGGGTGGCTTTTCAAAGTTTTTTGTCAATAAAGACTCTTTTGCAAATCAAGCCGTATTCTTTCACGCCGTTTTTTCTGTTTACGGTCATATTGCCAAAGCAAGTGGGCAAGTCACCCCGCAAGAGATACAAGCAGCCTCGATGTTGATGGATAAGATGGGACTACACGATGAGATGCGTAAAGAAGCACAACATGCGTTTAATCTCGGTAAAGCTAATGATTTCCCTTTAGAGCAAACCTTAAAAGAGTTTAAGCGTAGCTCATTTGGCCAACGTGATATTTTACAGCTGTTTTTAGAGGTGCAATTGCAAGCGGCATTTGCCGATGGTGAGTTACATCCAAAAGAGCGAGATATTCTTTATACCGTGGCGCGGATTCTTGGCTTTTCTGTGGCAGACATTAAGCGCTTGCTACAACAACTTGAAGCTCAAATGCACTATCACCGTCAACAAGGTGGTGGGCAGCAACAAAACAACGGACCAAGTTTGGACGATGCCTATTCAATTCTAGGTGTCTCAGAAGATGCTGATGATAAAACCGTGAAAAAAGCATGGCGTAAGCAGATGTCGCAGCATCACCCTGACAAATTAGCCGCAAAAGGCTTACCACAGGAAATGCTAGAGATCGCAAACCAAAAAGCACAAGACATCCAAGCGGCATACGAACAAATCAAGCGACACCGCAATTTATAAAGGTTTCCCTGTGCATCGTCATAACAGCGCACCAAATATCGTTATACCAGCAGGCCTCAACATCGTCATACCGGCAAGCTTTTAGCCGGTATCTCTACTTGGTATATTGTCTTAAGGGTAAAGCGAGGTCCTGAATAAAAGCGCTTCAGGACGACAATTAAAGATCTGCGTCTAGATGTTTAGACGTCTAATTTGACAAGCGCAACCAGTTTGGGTATTTTTCACCTACTATATTCAGACTGGCCTGTGCTATGACTCCAAAACCTTCCCCTAATACTGCAAACGGTATTGCTTTATTACCTTTATTGCTGTTTTTAACCTTGTTCTTAGGCACAGGGACGTACTTAACGATGCAAGGTGTTGAATACGCCTTTTATCAACTGCCAGCGCCAATCGCTGTACTGCCTGCGCTTTTCCTTGCATTAGTGTTGAGTAAAGATTCTATCAACAACACCATAGAGCAATTCATTGCAGGCATTGGTAACAGCAATGTCATTGCGATGTGTTTGATCTATTTGCTTGCGGGAGGCTTTGCTGCTGTCGCGAGTGCCACTGGTGGTGTTGATGCGACTGTTAATTTAGGTTTGAGCTTGATCCCTTCATGGTTCTTATTGCCGGGCTTTTTCTTAATTAGTGCATTCATTGCTACGGCAATGGGGACATCAATGGGTACATTAGGAGCGGTTGCTCCGATTGCGTTAGGCGTGGCTGAAACTGCGCATATTGATTTAGCTATCATGGCTGGTGCGGTCATTAGTGGTGCGATGTTTGGTGATAATTTATCAATTATCTCTGATACCACCATTGCCGCAACGCGCTCACAAGGCTGTGACATGCGCGATAAGTTTAAAGAAAACTTACGTATTGCGGTGCCAGCTGCGCTAGTGGTGATGGTGTTACTTTATTTTTTAGGCGGTGATGCAAAACTACCGCCTGTTGGTGACATTGAATGGCTTAAGGTGCTGCCGTATTTAGCAATATTAGGCTTGGCGGTTTCTGGTGTGAATGTGTTTGTGGTACTGGCTTCAGGGATTATGCTAGCGGGTGGTGTAGGCTTATTACAAACGCCCGATTACAGCCTAATGAGCTTTAGTAAAGATATCTACAAAGGCTTTAGTAACATGCAAGAAATCTTTATTTTATCGATGTTTATTGGCGGTTTAGGTGCGGTGATGAGCCATCAAGGTGGCTTAGCATTTATTGTTAACTTTATTGATAAGCTGCTCGCGCGCTTTAGCGGCAAAGGCGATAAAGTCTCAGCCCCTGCGGCCGAACTTGGTATTGCAGGAGTCGTTGGTTTAACCAATCTGGCTACCGCTAATAATACAGTCTCGATCATTGTCGCTAGTGGAGTGGCTAAAGATTTAGCGCAAACGCATCAGGTTGAGCCAAAGCGCAGCGCGAGCCTACTGGATATTTTCGCTTGTTGTGTTCAAGGTCTATTACCTTACGGCGCACAAGCATTGATGTTAGGGGCAATGTTTAAATTATCACCACTTGAAGTGTCCATGCATGTATTCTACCCAATGCTGCTAGCGGTTTCGGCAATCCTTACAATTACCTTGCGCCGCCGTAACGCATAGCTTCTTTTCTTGACTAGCCTGAGCATAACTTTCGTGTCATTGCTCAGGCTTTTATCGTTATCTTCTTTGACAATAGCGTCTTAAATACGCTACTTTGATTAGCATTCCCTACATTATTACTGCTTTTTTATTGTAGACATCCATCGAAATTATTTTGGACTTTGCTATTTATGTTTTTTCATGCGGCTAGACAGCCAATTTTAGATTTAGATCTTAACTTATGGGGCTATGAGCTCTTATTTCGTGATGGGTTAACCAATGCCTTTCCTGACATTGATGGCAGTGAAGCAACTTCTCGGCTGATTGCTGGTAGTCAGTTTGATTTTTCCTTGAGTGACTTTATTGGTGATAAACCTGCTTTTATCAACTTCACCTTAGAGACTTTAGTTAATAAATACCCAAGTTTAGTGCCTAAAGAGCAACTTGTGGTAGAAGTATTGGAAACAGAGCGACCTGGTAAGCGATTATTAGCAGAGGTTAAAGAGCTCCATGAACAGGGCTATACGGTTGTGTTAGATGATTACACTCACCAACCTGTGTGGCGTCACTTCTTTCCTTATATTTCTATGCTTAAGATCGATGTACTTGAGTCTGATCCGGAAGATATTCAGCAAGCTATTGATGCAATAAAAGATTTTCCTCATATCAAATTGTTAGCTGAAAAGGTCGAAACACAAGCACAGTTTGAATCAGCTAAATCATTAGGCTTTAGCTATTTTCAGGGATATTTCTTCGCTCACCCTGAGGTGGTGCAGGCCAAAGCATTATCACCTGCTCAGTTTAGTTTGGCTGAGCTACTTTATGAGACGAGTAAGGCAGAACTCGATTTGCCTAAAATCATTAAAGTATTCGAGCTAGATGTTAACTTAGCTTATAAATTATTACGCTATAGTAATTCGGCGATTTTTAGACGCCGAGCAGAAATATCGAGCATTAAGCAAGCACTCATCACATTAGGTAAGTCAGAGTTACAAAAGTTTATTTCAGTCTTATTTTCAGCACAGGTTGGTTCAGACAAACCACCAGAATTAATGGCGATGTCACTCACGCGCGCTAAATTTGCTGAAGGATTAGCACTAAAAAGCAGCAAAGTTGACGACTCTAGTGTGGCATTCTTAACCGGGATGCTGTCTCTGATTGACGCAATCCTTGGTGAAACGATGGAATCAGCGATGGAGAAGTTGCCGTTAGCACAAGAAATCAAAGATGCGCTAGTGCAACAAGAGGGGCCGTTAGCACGCCTAGTTGAAATCGCACGTAGCTACGAAACCTCTAATTGGGAGGCCTCGGCGTTACAATTAGAAAGTTTAGGTATTGAAGAAGCAGCGGTACCAGAGATTTATCAAAGCTCGTTGCAATGGTCAAATGCGCAAATGGAGTACGTACTGTCAAACGAAGTGGTCAAGTAAAACTGGCCACCTTGTTAGAGGTTTCTAAGTATTCGGTCTCTGCTAATAATGGCGAAAGCCCGTCGTTAAGCTGGTGCGGCCGATATCGATTGCAATAACCATTGATATAGTCACTAATCGATAACTTCGCTGCTTTCATATCTAAATAACCTAGCTTGGGCATCCATTCTGTTTTAAAGCTTCTAAAAAAGGGCTCTATCGGGGGCATTGACGCTCCTATGTCAATAGTCAACTTAGTTTCGACATATCGGACACGATGATGGGAAATAACTCCCTAGCGAACCATCGCTTCATTTCGCTAATTAAACGTATTCGTTCAGGGGTTATTTTCGTCGGGTTAGCTAATCAATAACGATAACTGCTACGGTTGACATCCAGCACTCGGCAAAGCTTTATAACATCATTGCTCTCTTGAAGTTCGTGTATTAACGAAAACCTTTGAGTGAGTCCTGCATCAAGAGAGCTGAAGCCTTTTTTAGTATTGAATTATCAGACTCTAACTCTTTAATTTTACGCTCTAGTTCGCGTATTTTTAGCTGGTCAGGCGTCAACGGTGTTGCTGATGACAGTTGTCCATTACGCTCATCTCGCAGTTGTCTTGCCCATTTATCAACGGTCGATTTACCTAAATCTAGACTCTGTGCAACATCTCTTACCGAGCGCCCCATATCTACAACTTGTTGTGCTACTTCTAACTTAAACTCCGGTGAGTAAGTTGCTCTTGTTCGTTTTGTCATATTCATACCTGATTAGTTAAAGTGAGTGTATCACCTCTAACCAGATGGCCAAATTCATTGTGCCACTTCAAAGTAAACTTACCGGGGGGTTGTCCTCTTAGCATTTTCTGCGATGTCTTAAGCCATCTAAAAATATAATATTCAGGTTTAACAGCTACTCTTAGTAACGGCACAATTTATTCTGGAATAGTTACTTGCTGATTTTTCCAAATTTCTACGTGCTTACTAAGGCCAAACTCAACAGAGTCACCTTCTTTTATGACAAGAGTATCAGTCACTTGAACTGGTAATTCAACATACTTTTTCCGTCTATTTGCTTTACTTTTGAAGGTAATGGGTTCTGCATAACGATAGCTATTTAAGGGCTTTAAGTAAGCATAGGTAAAGATTAACATGCTGTAAATGTTATCTTACCTACATTAAAAGCTAATCAATGTTTGCATTAAAAGCTAATTATGAATTACACTAAAAGCTAATTAGTAAATTCATTAAAAGCTAACGGTGTTAATATGAATCAAGTATCAGAAAAGCTTGCACACTCGCTAGAGCAATTAAAGCTATTACAAGATAGCGGGATTATTGCTGTGCAATCGAAAATGCTTGAACGCACCGATAGAGAGCGCTTGACTAAGCATGGCTTTATTAAAGAAGTAATGCGAGGTTGGTATATCCCTTCAAGCCCCGATGAACAACAAGGTGATAGCACTGCCTGGTATACGTCCTTTTGGGATTTTTGTGGTGCGTATCTTGATGAGCGCCTTGAGCAAAACTGGTGTTTATCACCAGAGCAATCAATCCAGATTCATATTGGTGATAAAACGGTTCCTTCTCAGTTATTAGTACGCTCACCTAAAGGTAGAAATAAACCAACGACTTTGCTTCACAATACTTCTGTATTCGATATCCGCTCTGCAATGCCAGAGCAAGCGCAGTTAACCATAGTCGATGGTTTGAGAGTATATAGTTTGGCCGCAAGTTTAGTGCATTGTGCTAAAGCTATCTTTGCCCAAAAGTCCATTCAAATGAGAACACTACTTTCAATGGTGACAGATGCCTCAGAGGTGTTAAGTGTATTACTTGATGGTGGCCATGTGGCCAGTGCAGGCCGTTTAGCTGGGGCATTTCGTAACATTGGTAGAGGCTTAATTGCGGATAACATTATCAAAGGTATGGATGCAGCTGACTTGAAAGTAAAAGAAGTTGATCCATTTGAAGATGAAACTCAGATAACTTTTGGTCGCCGTGAGGTTTCACCCTACGTAAATCGATTACGTTTACTTTGGCATAGTATGCGAACAGATGTGATTACTCATTTTCCTGATGTACCTAACGCTAAAATAAATGTTCAAGGTTACTTAGCTGAAGTAGAAGACAAGTTTGTGACCGATGCTTATCACTCGTTATCAATTGAAGGCTATAGAGTAACGCATGAGTTAATTGAACATGTACGTTCAGGCAACTGGAATCCAGAACAATCTAATGATAGTAGAAAGCACTTAGATGCAATGGCTGCGAAAGGTTATTGGGATGCCTTTCAACAAGTAAAGCTAGCTGTTGAACAAGTCTTAGAAGATGCAAATCCAGGTGAAGTATTTGAAGCAACTCATGCAGATTGGTATCTGGCATTATTCGGCCCGAGTGTTGCCGCTGGTATTATAAAGCAATCTGATTTAGCCGGTTATCGCACAGGATCGGTATATATTAGAAAATCAAAACATACCCCGCCAACAAAATCAGCTGTTAGGGAGTTAATGCCCGCACTTTTCGATTTATTAATGGAAGAAGAGCATCCAGCAGTGAGAGTAGTTTTAGGACATTTTATTTTTGTTTATATTCACCCTTATTTTGATGGTAATGGCCGAATGGGACGATTCATTATGAACCTGATGATGGCCGCAGGTGGTTACTCGTGGACTGTTGTACCAGTTGAACGAAGAAGTGAGTACATGGAAGCATTAGAAGCGGCAAGTGTAGAACAAAATATTACCCCTTTTACAAAGTTTTTAGCTTCGTTGTTATAGCTATAGCTCTTTGAAAAAAGTAACTTTTGTAAGAGTTTAGTGGTGCAGTGAATTTGGTCAATTAAATAGAGGTGTTACCATACACCCCATCAACTTTAGGTGAATTAAATAAAGGACACCCACAAATCAGAACGGTTGATATTCCTAAAGGAAGTACTCGTTTTTGCACCACTTCAAGAATAGAAACAGAGCTGAATAAACAATGATCTAGGTTTCACTCTTTAGAGCAGAAAAATCAAAAACTGACATTTTTCCTGAAATTACAGGTATATTTTGTGAGCTTAACGTTATTCACCCGTTTAGAAAGTGAAATGGTAGAACCTAACGTTTTTTCTTTGAAGAGTTATACTTCTGTCTGGGGAAGTCTGTTAATTGGCCTAATATATCAAAAGATGAGTGTGTTGCGGCTAATGTAAACGGCTTCCTTGGTGATCATAATCTACTGCATAAAATACTAAATAGGGCTATTTAGTCAATTAAACTAGCCACCTTGTCAGTAATTTAAACCTTCTCACCACCCAACATTAAAAAAGCCGTATCACTTCTCTTATTAATAAGGTAAGTGATACGGCTTGTTCGTCTTTGCTTTCTTAAGCGCTAGCGCCTGATTATTTCGCGGTTAGTTGCGCAAAACAACGATCAGCTGCTGCAAGTGTATCCGCAATGTCTTGTTCGCTATGGGCTGTTGATAAGAAGCCTGCTTCATAAGCCGATGGTGCTAGGTAAACACCTTGCTCTAACATCAGGTGGAAGAAGGTGTTAAAGCGCTCGATATCACACTTTGTTACGTCCTCGAAGCCACTGATGTTGGTTTGTTCGGTGAAGAAAATACCAAACATTGCGCCAACGTAGTTAATCGCCAACGGAATACCGTGCTTGTCAGCAGCGGCTTTAAAACCTTGTGCGAGTTGCTCTGTTTTCTTAGCTAGCTCATCGTGTAAACCTGGAACTGATAACAACTCTAATGATTTTAAACCTGCAGCCATCGCGATCGGGTTACCCGATAACGTACCGGCTTGATACACTGGGCCTGTTGGTGCGATATATTGCATCACTTCTTTTTTGCCACCAAAAGCACCCACTGGCATACCGCCACCGAGTACTTTACCTAGTGTGGTTAGATCAGGAACAACATCGTAGTAGGCTTGTGCGCCGCCTAGTGCAACACGAAAACCCGTCATTACTTCGTCGATAATCAGTAACGCACCAGACTCGTCACACACCTGACGCAGTTTTTGTAAGAAGTTATCTTGTGGCGGAATACAGTTCATGTTACCAGCCACTGGCTCAACGATAATACAAGCAATGTCATCGCCGTATTGAGCAAATAACTGCTTAACTGAGTCGATATCGTTAAAGTTTGCGGTGAGTGTGTGCTGAGCAAAATCAGCAGGAATGCCCGGTGAACTTGGCTGCCCCAAAGTTAATGCGCCAGAACCAGCTTTGACTAACAATGAGTCAGCATGACCGTGGTAACACCCTTCAAACTTCAAGATTTTATCGCGGTTGGTGAAACCACGCGCCAGACGAATCGCACTCATAGTCGCTTCAGTACCAGAGCTTACCATACGCACTTGTTCCATTGACGGCACAAGTTGGCGTACTTTTTCAGCCATTTTAACTTCAAGCTCAGTGGGTGCGCCAAAGCTTAGGCCAAAGGCTGCTTGGTCGATCACTGCTTGACGAATTTCTGGATGGTTATGACCTAAGATCATTGGTCCCCATGAACCAACATAATCGATATAGTTTTTACCATCGACATCAGTCACTAATGCACCGTCAGCTTTTTCAATAAATAGTGGGCTGCCACCGACACCTTTAAAAGCGCGCACTGGTGAGTTTACGCCACCAGGAATAGTGTCTTGGGCTTGTTCAAATAATTGTTGTGAACGCGTCATGAGAGTTCCTTTGTTTTATAGCTAAGGCTCTGCGATGCATTGAGCCTTAGTGAAATCGTTATTTGGTATTATTTCTGGGTGAACCAGTTTACATCACATTCGTGTTGCTGAACTTGATCTGCAACGCCTAATGTTAGTGCAAACAGTGCCATACGAATGATTACACCGTTTTCTACTTGGCGGAAAATCGCTAAGTTCGGGTTAAGGTTTAAATCCGTATCTAGTTCATTAGCGTCACTGCGAGAGTCACGTGGTAACGGATGCATGATAACGGTGTTCGATTTACAGTGCTTAGTGTAGATCTGTTGGTTTAGTCTAAATTGACCACGGTATTTATTCGCTTCATCTGGGCTTGGGAAGCGTTCTTCTTGAATGCGTGTTAAATAAAGAATATCGGCATCAAGGTTACCTTCAATTTCATCACTGATAATGACTTTATGGCCAGCATCTTCAATAATTGAGACGATGCTATCAGGCATCGCTAACTCTTTTGGTGAAATCAGGCTAAAGGTAATATTTTTATATTGCGCTAATAGCTTAGATAAAGAGTGAACCGTACGGCCAAACTTTAAGTCACCAACCATGGCAATGTGCATGTTGTCGATGGTTTGTAGTTTACTGTTGAGCTCTTTCTCGATGGTGTAAAGATCGAGTAGCGCTTGAGTTGGGTGTTCGTTGGGGCCGTCACCGCCGTTGATCACTGGTACCATAGAACCTTGGGCGAACTCACTAACTGACCCTGATTCTGGGTGACGCATTGCAATCACGTCAGCGTAACTGCTTAATACGCGGGCCGTGTCATAAAGCGATTCGCCTTTAGCTAAGGCTGAAGAGCTCATCCCTGTTGTTTCACGAACAAAACCACCAAGTAGGTTAAATGCACTACCAAAACTGACACGAGTACGTGTACTGGCTTCAAAGAACATGTTACCTAAGATAGCGCCATCTAAAACGCGAGTACGCTTTTTACGCTGGGCATAAGGCTGCATGGTATTGGCAGTTTCAAAAATTTTAGCAATCGCGTCGCGGTCTAGTTGATTGACGGACAAGATGTGGCTACCGGTGAAGTTAATCATTCAACGATCCTTAATGGCAAAGAGAGGTGTTTATCGCGGCAAAATATACCAGAAAACGTGCAAGCGCTAAAGCACTGTTAGCGCTTTTGTTAAACAATATCGCTTTAAGCGCCTTGCTTACGATGCAAGTGTTTTCTTAATGTGCGCCAGCTAATGATGCCGACAGGTTCTTTATCGCTGTGGCTTAGAATAAGCACGTGGCCAAAACGTTGCGGGCTCAACAGGCGATAGACTTCTGCTAAGGTTGCTGTTTCGATTAATGTTGGCAAGAGATGTGGTGTCACTTCATGGGAGTTTGAGGATTTTTCCGCTAAATAATAACGACACTTTTCTTGATGATATTGGCGCATGACCAAAGGAATTGACGTGGTTTGTTTTAAGGTATCAATGCCGTGATGTACCACATCAAACTTACGCCGCATTAGTGCTGTGACTCCTGTATCTTGTAGGCTGTATATGACCGGAGAAACTTTATAACCGAGCTTTTGTTGGTCGAGCTGTTGATAAAACAGAGACTTTAAGCGAAACACTTGTTGCGATAGTATGATTGCTGGCACCATCACCAATAGGCTGGGAAATATAATAGTCGCGTTTTCAGAAAATTCTAATACCGCAACGACTGAGGCTAGTGGGGCGTTTAAGCTGGTTCCCATCATTGCTACCATACAAATTAATACAGCCATTGGAATATAAGGTGTTAACTGAGGAAATAGCGGAATAAACAACCACACAATGACACTACCCAGTAATGCTCCTATGGCATATAACACACCTATGACACCACCGGGAATGCCTAAGCCTAATGAGCATACGGTCGCAATAAATTTGCCTATCAGAACCATAATAAGAAATGTGATTTCAGGACTATCACTCAGGGCAATTGTTAAAGCGCCCAGATCAGAGCCCATAGTTTGAGGAATAAACCAACCAATAGTGCCTGCAATGAGTGCTGCAAGGGGCAAACGGACATTGATACTTAATACACTCGAGTGCTTAGCAATACCTAGCAAAGAGCGGTTAAATGCAACGGCTGCTAGACCAATTAAGATCCCTAAACCTAAAAAAGGAATAACGGATAAAGTGCTTATATCAGGGATTGATAGGTTGGAGTATTGATGCACATTACCAAATACCATACGAGTCATTGCTGTACCGATGAGCGCTGCAACCATTATTGGTAAAAATAAATGTATACGATATCGTTGCACCACAACCTCAAGTACGAATACTACGGCGGCGAGCGGTGAATTAAATGACGCTGAAATACCCGCAGCAATCCCACAAGAGGTTAAGATTCGCCCAGTATTTTTGGGTAAGTATAGCTTTTGCGCGAGATAACTAGCGCTACCTGCCCCGACATGCACCGCTGGGCCTTCTCGGCCGACAGAAAAACCACTCGCAATGGCGGTGATGGCACTAAAAAACTGGTTTATTGTATTTCCAATCGGAATAAAACCATAATGCTTACGCTGTCGGTGGAGTACAAAGGGTATCCCCATGCGAAAGTGTCGATGGCCTGATAGGTAACCGATTAGTAAAATGAGTAAAACACCACAAAATGGCGCGATAAAACGCGTGAGGGTGCTTTGTTCTTCAAAAGCATCGGCAGAGCCCATGTAAAATGTTTGTGCAGCTTCAATGCCAAGGCGTAATGCAATAATAGCCAACGAGGCGAGTAACCCAACTATTGCCCCGAGTAATACGAGCTGCCATGATGTTTTTGCTTGAGCTAAAGGGTATTTAAAGCGGTGAATCATATTCATTAAATAACTTAAGCTCTTGGGTTGATGATGATATTTGTTCGAATGTTCAGAGTACTATAGAATGCATGTTATATCATAGCTGTATAGCAATTCACCACTCAAATAGTCTAAGGTTCCCATGTCTACGTTACAAAAGGTTATTCATTTTCGTTTTGGCTATCTCAGCGCCGCGGTGATCGCCTTGACAGGCTTTATTTTAGGAAACTATTGGTTCAAAACTAATTATGTCCAGCATCAGGGGGCTAGCTTAGCAGAGCTTCGCATCGCTAATGAAAAGTTATCAAGTGAAATGGCTCAAGCGAAAATTGACCTGCAAATTGAGAAAAAAACAGTCGAAGAAATGAACAACTCGACGCTATTACTGCAATCTGAGTTAATAGAGCAACAATTAGCATTGCGTTTTTATCAAAAAGTAATGGCTCCAGAATATACTGCCAATGGAGTACAAATTGAAAAAGTGATTATTGAGCCAGGAGTTAGCCTAGGCCACTATCGCTTTGAGGTATTACTTGCTCAGTTAGAAAAACGCAAACGTTATATTAAAGGCACTTTAAGCTTGGAATTAATCGGTAGCATTGATGGTAAGCCGATGGTGATAGACCTAAAAGAGTTAGTGGAAGATAAAAAAGCGCTCACGCTGAGCTTTCGCTTTTTCCAGCATGTAAAAAGTGAATTTATATTAGTGAAAGGCTTCACTCCGGAAAAGCTTAAGGTCACGATTAAGATGCCTAAAAGGAGAGGGCAGAAGTCTGCAAATGTCAGCCAAGAGCTTCATTGGAACGAATTATTAAAAGTGCCGTTACCACCCATCTTATTACAAGATAATCAGCGCTAATTTCTTAATTAGTTCAAAAAATTGCCTTGTTTCTCGCAATTGTACTAATAAATGATTGCACCAAGCGTGGTGCTATACGATAATTGACCAAATTAGTCAGGTATCAAGTTTTTAGAGGTTATTATGTCTGTTGAAGTTGTGGAAGCTGGAATTCCATTAGAGTTTACCGAAGCTGCGGCCAAGCGCGTTAATTTCTTGCTCGATGATGAAGAAAACCCAGCATTAAAACTGCGAGTTTATATTACGGGTGGCGGTTGTTCAGGTTTCCAATATGGCTTCACTTTTGACGATAAAGTTAATGAAGGCGATATGACATTGGAAAAAGACGGAGCAACCATGATTGTCGACCCAATGAGTTTACAATACCTAGTTGGTGGTCGCGTTGATTTTTCTGAAGGGTTAGAAGGTTCCCGCTTTTTAGTTGATAACCCAAATGCAACAGCGACTTGTGGTTGTGGTTCAAGCTTTAATATTTAAGCGTTAAGTTATTTTATAAAAGCCCTTACTTTGCATAAAGTAAGGGCTTTTTTGTGTCTTAATATCGTTCTAGTGTAAGGTCAGCACAACGTAGGATGATGAGCAACTATTGAGGCGCTCCAAAGTCATCACACCTAATTTGTGTCTCCAAAATGCCTTTAGCACGTAACAAACGAGTAATATCTCGCATCATCGCTGGTGGGCCACATAAGAAGAAATCGCATAAATGTAAGCGAGGGTGTTGATTGAGGTAATCGTTGAATAAATGAGTTTGAATATGGCCCTGTTTCCCTGCCCAATCATTACCTTGCGGTTGTGATAAACTGACATGCCAAGCAAAGTTACGATGCTTTCGTGCTAGTTGTTCAAAATGGTCTTGATAAAAAATGTCGTCCTGATGACGCGCCCCAAACCATAATGACACCTGACGTAACGGGTGTTGAGCTAACGCTGTATCAATGTGGGAACGCAAGGGAGCCATTCCAGAGCCACCGCCAATTAACACCATTTCACGCAAATTATGCTGACGCTCAACAAAGTCACCTAACGGGCCACTTAAAGTTAATGGTGAACCCGCGGCTAAACCAAATAAGTAAGATGATGCTAAACCTAGCCCATAACCTGCCTGCGGTAGCGCAAGTTTGACAATAAAAGTTAGGCGCTGAATATGCCCTTGGTTATGTGCCGACGTTGCGATGGAGTAGCTACGCATTAAAGGTTGTTCAGCACTGACCCTTGCTGAGAGCAGTCGCTGTTGTTGCCAATAGCCGCGATACTGAGCAGGAATGGATAACTGCGAAAATGATTGCTGATAAGCAGGCACCTGAATATTAACAAACTGACCCGCGTCAAAGCTAAATGAACTATTTGCAGGCAGTTCTATGACCAACTCTTTAATAAAAGGCGTGAGAAATGCATTACTGATCACCCGCGCCGTTATCTGCTGCTGCGTTAGACTCGATTGAGGTAGTTCGATATTAAGGTTTTCACAAGCTTGAATTTGACAGGCGAGGCGATACCCTTGGTTCATTTCACTTACACTTAAACTACTCTGTTCTTGTGTATTTAGTGGAGTGATTAGATTAGAGGTTTTAATCATGCATTGACAGCAGGTGCCTCCACCGCCACAGCCTGAGGGGAGTTGGACATCTTGTTCGGCAAGTGCGGCCAACAACGGTTTATCACTTTGCACGGTAATGGTTTCGATTAATTGAGTTGCACTATAAATACCGATTTGGTGTGACTTAGGTTGGCGCTTAAAGCGAAAATCTTTGGTGCTAAAGACATAAAAGAGCATCAAAAATCCACTTAATGCTGAGAAGCTGGCAATCGAGGCGATAGTGATTAATAGTGGGTTATTAAAATCACTGCGTGTTTGGTAGTCCATAATATGCAGCATCCAAAACCAGTCTTTCAACCGCCAGTCATCGTTTTTTAACGTGAGCGCTTGGCCTGTATATGCGTCTAAATACAGACTATGTTGTGCGACATCAGCATAGTTGATTTGCCACACTGCACGTTTGAATTTACGTGTCTCAGTGAGAGCGTGGCTTTCTCTAATGAGCTGAGTACTGGTGATGTCATGTAAACTAAAATAAACCCTGTCAGCGACGTTAATCGCTTGCGCCTGTGAGAGAGGTGTTAAGGCTTGGGTGTCTACTGATAAAGGCTGTTGATATTGTTGATTGATAATAACCTGTGATGCATTGGGTGTTGCAGTAATGGCAATATGATAAATAGCGCTTTGAGTTGAAAGCAGTTGCGTTATATCAATGTCACGGGCTTTAAAAGGCTGAGTCACTTGTGGCAAGAGTTGATGGCGCGGATTGATTTGTTCGCTAGTAAACCAGTTAAATACCAACCCACTGACCACCCAAAGAATCAGTTGGATGCCGATGAGCCCTGCCACCCATTTATGAGCAGTGCGTAACCACATCAGGCTACCTGCTTGTGGTTTTGGTACTGACGAAAAGCTATAAAACAGCAGCCAGATGCCACTACATAAGGCTAGAAAGGCCAGTGAAGAAGCTAGGGTTAATAGTTTGTTGTTAACATCAGATCGCTCCTGATAGTCCATGATATGGAGCATCCACATTATGTCAAACCAGCGCCAAAGGTCGCTACGAGCCTTGATAAACTGCCCGGTAGTTGCTGAAAAGTACAGGCTAGGGTTAAAGCTATCATTAAAGTTCACTTGCCAAATCGGCTGTTTTCGTCCACCGAGTTCAGCGGGGTACTGTGCTAGTTTTTCTATTGACTCAATAGCGCCAGTGCCAGTGTATAAATCGCTTGCTTGTGCTTGGATATATGCTTGGTCAATGACGAGGGGTGACAGAGTCGTCGCATTTACCACAATTTGTTGGCTCGATTGTTCAATAATATAAATAGCTTGCCCGAGTGCTTGCGTAAGGGTTAGCTGAGAAATGTCATCATATGTGTCGGGGAGTGGCGATACAGTTGCCGGGGCGATGATATTCGTTGATGTTCGGTATAAGTGCTTGCCGTGAATTTTATCTAGGTCAATAAAACTCATATACAGGCCGCTAATGACCCACAGGCACAACTGCAGTCCGATGATTAGACCAAGCCATTTATGAGTTTGACGAATACGTGTCGACCAAGATGAATGATTACTCAATTGTTAAACCAACAGAAACTAAATATATGAGTAAGATAAGCGATGAAGTCGGTTGTTGCAATGCGCTATTATTGCAAGGAATAATAGCGCAGTAGAAAAGTGGTATTAGCCTAGGTCACTTAACACGCCAGGGAGCATCATGTGCCCCATTTTTTCTGCTTTGGTATTTAAATAGCCGTCATTATGTTCATTTCGACCTACTTGAATCGCCACTTGCTCGACGACATCAATGCCAACATCTTTTAGCGCTTGTACTTTCTTCGGGTTGTTGGTCATTAATTTAACTTGGCTGACTCCAAAATGCTCAAGCATCGGTTTACACATGTTAAATTGGCGCAAGTCAGCCGCAAAGCCTAATTGTTCATTCGCTTCAACCGTGTCTGCACCGTCATCTTGTAAATGGTAGGCTCGAATTTTATTAATTAAGCCAATCCCACGACCTTCTTGACGTAGGTATAACAGAGCACCTTGGCCTGCCTCAACGATATTCGCCATGGCCGTTTCTAATTGGTAACCACAATCACAGCGCATACTAAACAGTGAATCACCAGTTAAGCACTCTGAATGTAAGCGAATTAATAGAGGTTGGTCTGGAGTTATGTCACCATAAGTTAGGATGATATGCTCTTGATCACTTTCAATTTCAGTAAACCCGTGCATAGCAAATTCGCCCAACCGGGTCGGCAGGCGGCATGAGTCAACATAACGTACAGACATAATTAAACCTTAAAATCGTTAATAGCCCTTAAACGGTTTATGGATACGAGCTATCGTTTAAACTAATCGTTAATAACAAAGGTATGGGCAAAATCTAAAAAACCAAGTGTTTTAGTGGGTTTTTATCGGTCAACCACCGTATTGTTCTTCGATTATACCAATTCTATTAATAATGTGACCAATTTTGTAATGAGGTTAAACGGATTAGGGCACAGGTTCTACGTTCCAAAAAGAACCTAAGTACCGACATCCATGTCGGCAAGGCATTTATTGGCATATGTAGTTACTCTACATAGACAATAAATAACGCCGCTATCATTTGTTTAGACCATGAATAATGATCAGCTTATTGATGGAGTTGGTATTATACCTATTCTTGGCCAAAATAACTTAGCTTAGGGGAATAAACTTGATTGCTTTACAATATTAGTAAGCTAAATTAGCTATTAATCGCGTTACTTGATATCTTGCGCGATAGCGTTAGTCAATCATCTATGGAGCCTTGGGCGTGGACGTCAATCTTATTTCAATTGCCGGTTTTGTTTGGTTTATCTTCTGTTGGTTTGGCTATACCACCTTTGCTCGTAAACAAGCTAAAAAGCGTCGTTGTATTGCATCTGTGTTACATCGCTACCGTATCGCTTGGATGCGCAGATTGTTATTTAGAGAGCAGTTGATTGCTGATACGGCATTATTAGCAAGCCTTGAGCGACAGGTCACTTTCTTTGCTTCGACGACTATTCTAATATTAGCAGCGCTGTTGACACTGTTAAGTACCTCTGAGCGTTTATTTGAGTTGATCAGTGATATTCCTGGTGTTTATCAAGCGAGTATCTTTGATATTCAGGTTCACTTAATTGTGATGATCGCAATATTCATTTATGCATTCTTTACGTTCACTTGGTCAATGCGCCAGTACGGCTTTTGTTCTGTACTAATGGGGGCATTTCCTCGTGCTAATAGTGAGGATGACATTAGCGCTGAGCATGAGAATTATATTCGTCATGTGGCTAAGATTATCGACCATGCGGGGCATAGCTATAACTATGGCTTACGATCATATTATTTTGCGATGTCGACATTGGCTTGGTTTATCCATCCGATAGCATTTATATTCGCCACTACTATGGTAGTTATGGTACTTTACCAGCGTGAATTTCACTCGCAAACCTTGCGAGTTATGGATCAAATTGACAGTTGATAACGGCGTTATAACCCCTGAATTATTATTTTTTAAGGCACCTATCTCATGAAATTTTTAAAACGAGTAACCACAAGCGTAATGGCGATTTCTTTATGTGGTTTAACTTCAATGGCACAAGCTGAACAACAACCTTTTGAGCAATGGCTTGAAGAGTTACGTGTTGAAGCAAGGGAAAAGGGCATTGATGAAACGGTTATCAGTACCGCATTAACGGGCATTACGCCTTACCCTAAGGCGATTAAAAATGATCGTGCTCAGCCGGAGTTTAAACGTACTTTTGTCAATTATAGTAAAAAGCGTTTATCAGACTGGCGTGTCAATACGGGATTAAAAATGCAGAAGCAGCACGCCGAATTATTGGAAAAGGTCGGTAAAGCTTACGGTGTTCAGCCACGTTTTATTTTGTCGTTTTGGGGGCTAGAAACCAACTACGGTAATTACATGGGAAAAAATGATGTAATTCGTTCATTAGCCACCTTAGCTTATGATAAACGCCGTGCCAGTTACTTCCGTAAAGAGCTATTTAATGCTTTACGAATTTTAGAACAGGGACACATTAAATTAGAAGACATGAAGGGCTCATGGAGTGGTGCGATGGGGCAGGGGCAGTTCATGCCGTCTAGCTTTTTACGCTTTGCTCAAGACTTCGACGGCGATGGTAAAAAAGATATTTGGAACAACCACGCCGATGTTTTCGCCTCAATCGCATTCTATTTAAAACACTTTGGCTGGAGCGATCAGCAAACTTGGGGTCGTCAAGTTACCTTACCTGACAATGCGTCAAGCTGGTTAGCACAAGTGAAAGCAGATAAGCCTGAAAAGGGTTGCCGTGCGCTACGTAGCCATACAGCGAAACTGCCGTTAAGTAAGTGGAATGAGTTAGGGATTCGTCGTCTTAATACGCAAGAATTGCCTCAAGTTAATATGACTGCAACACTAATTACGCCAGATGGTGTTAATGGCCCCGCCTTCTTAACCTATAATAATTACCGCACTATTTTACGCTATAACTGTGCCAACAGTTATGCGATAACAATTGGCTTGCTAGCGGATAAATTTAAGTCTTAATCTTATGTTGTTAAATGGGCTTTTGCAGTGCCCATTTAATCCCTTTGCATGACATTACATGGAAGTAGCGAATCACTATGTGGATATATTTTACCTTGCTCGCTGCTTCAATGCAGTCTTGGCGGAATGCTTTTCAAAGTAAACTGAGTCAGGAAGTTAATGTCACTGGCGTGACGTTGGCACGCTTCATTTGGGCGGGGCCGATTGCCGCACTTTATTTATTAGGGCTTTATCAGTGGCAAGATGCCTCATGGCCTCAAATATCACCTGCGCTGATATTCTTTATTGTTGGTGCATCATTAATGCAAATCATTGCTACGGCATTAATGGTTAAACTATTCCAACTTAATAATTTTGCTGTTGGCGCAGGGCTAGCCAAAAGTGAAGCACTAGTTGCGGCGATACTCGGTACGATATTTTTTGGCACTAGCCTGACTTGGTTTGGTTGGGGCGGTGTCATGGTCGGTGCCGTTGCTATCTTTATTATGAGTACCACGCAAGGGCTTAAAGGTTTATCGCTAAAGACCATGTCTATAGGGTTGGCGAGTGGTACTTGTTTTGCCTTAACCTCATTGTGGGTGCGTGAAGCAAGCCTGACACTTGATTTACCAGTACTGCATCGCGCAGGTTGGGTGCTGCTATCGGTGATTAGTCTACAAACTATATTGATGGTGAGTTATCTATTGTTAAAAGATCGCTTAACATTATCGGCGTTATGGCAGCGTCCTCGATTAACATTATTAACCAGTGCTACCAGTTGCTTTGGCTCAATTGGCTGGTTTAGTGCCATGGCATTACAAGCGGTTCCGTATGTGAAAACACTCGGGCAGGTTGAAGTGTTCTTTACTATGCTTATTGCTGTATTTTGGCTTAAACAGTCGGTGAAAATTAAAGATGGCCTTGGCCTCATTCTGATTGCCATAGCGGCGGTCATGGTGATGTGGGTGTAATGAATGCCTTTTATTCCACAAAATTAACAACAAAAAGGGTTAAAGATGAGTAAAGTCGCAGTAATTACCGGTGCCAATAGAGGTATTGGCTTGGCAATGACCAATCAATTAATAAATCGTGGTTATTATGTGTATGCCGTATGTCGTCAGTCTAGCGCAGCTCTTGAAGCATTAGATGTTGAGGTGGTTTCTGGTGTAGATGTAACCAATACCCATGCGCTGGAAGACTTGGCTAAGCGTTTGGTTGGACGTGATATTAATTTGTTGATTAACAATGCGGGAATTTTGCATCATGAAGATCTTAATGACCTCAACCAAGCGACGATTGAACAACAATTTCTAGTGAATGCGATGGCACCCGTTGCAGTAACCGTCGCGTTACAGGGGTTATTTAAGGCTGGCAGTAAAGTTGCTATGATCACCTCACGCATGGGCTCTATCGCCGATAATGGTTCGGGTGGTTATTATGGTTACCGTATGTCTAAGGCTGCGTTAAATGCGGCGAGTGTGTCATTAGCCAATGATCTTCGTGATAGAGAGGTTAGCGTCGGAATTTACCACCCCGGATTCGTACAAACCGATATGGTAGGTCATCAGGGAGATATCAGTGCTGAGGTTGCTGCCGAGCGTTTAATTAATTTAATGGAAGCCCAAGATATGTCACAATCGGGCGTATTTAAACATTCAAATGGGCAAAATCTACCTTGGTAGTTGATATTGCCGTAGTGATAATAAAATAAAGAAGTAGTATGGAATTTAGATTTAAAACAGATTTTCTTAGCAATTCTTACCGTGTCGATTTTTCGATGGGGCATGAAGCCTTTGGTCATTGGCTACTCAATGAGCTAGGTAATGACCAAGCGGCAATTGAGCAACTGTTAGTGAAAATTGAGCTGATAAAGACTGAACGTGATGTGGAAGAGCTGATTGAGGGACGAGATTTCTCACTGACCTTAACCGAAGAGGATGCCATCGTTATGGCTAATAGTTTACACCTTGAAGGTGAGCTACCTCAGGGAGAGGATATGTCTCATTATGATGCAGAAAGTTTTAGTCAGTGTGGTATCGAAGATTTTGAGTCGATGATTCAAAGTTGGCAGGAGTTTATTTAATCCCTCCATTTTGTCTTGCTAAAGCATAGGTTAAAGGTCGCTGCAGGGACGTAGTGATTTTCAACAAACCCCCCATTCTTCAACTATAATTAGTGTCATATCTTATACCCCATATCTGTTAGGAATAATGCCTTGTTCTGATAATAGGCTGTTTGAAAACACACGAAGAGAAGTTGAATTATGGATAAGAAGTTTTCTGAGCTAGAACAGTCCATTTATCGCCTGTTTGAGATCACTCCAATCCCCATTGTTTTATCCTACCCTGACGGCAGGCTAGAATATGTTAATCCAGCCTTAAAAGCGATGCTGGGGTATGATGAAGAGTTTATTTTTTCAGATCAGGTGATAATCACCCACCCTGATGATATTGAACTTAATAAAGCGATACGGGTTCTACTTCAGCAAGATCCATTCACCCCTATACAGCGAGAAAAACGCTATCTCCATGCCGATGGTCATACTGTTTATGCGCAGTTAAATATAGTGGCACAACCTAACGATGCAGGAGTGATTAAGCGCTATATCTCACAACTCATCGATCTGACTGCGATAAAAAAAGCAGAGTCTTCAGAAATTTTACTCAACCATCTTGTTAAGCAGTCTAACGATGCGATTTATGTCGTATCCCCGAGTTATGGAGAGATCCTCAATTGTAATCACTTAGCCTATAAACGCTTGGGTTATAGTAAAGATGAGTTATTACGAATGACGGTATCAGATATTCATTTATCTTTTCGTGAGCCCGAACTGTGGCAACAACATGTGGAAAAAATAAAGAAAAGACAGAGCCTCGTTATTGAGTCGACCCATACTCGAAGTGATGGTACGTCTTTTCCGGTTGAAGCAAATATTAGCTATATTTTATATAACGATACAGGGTATTTGTTAGCGATTGTCCGAGATATATCGCGCCGTAAGCAAAAAGAGCGCGAAGCTTTAGAACTCGCTAATCTTGATCCGTTAACCCGTTTACCAAATCGCAATATTTTAAAGATTAGGTTGGGAGAATTGATTGAAAAAGCAGATCAAAAACGCACCTTTATGGCTTTTCTATTTATCGATTTAGATTTGTTTAAGCAAATTAATGATACCTATGGCCATGCCGTGGGAGATGGTGTGTTAACGGGAGCAGCGAACCGATTAAAGAACTGCGTTAGAAAATCTGATCTCGTTACGCGCTTGGGTGGCGATGAGTTCTTAATTGTACTAGGGGGGTTGGAAAAAGAAGAGTTTATCGAGCAGATGGCCAATAAGATTTTAGCGGAATTTAGCTCGCCATTTAAAATACAATCTCAGTTAATTGATGTGGCTGCCAGCATTGGTATTTCCATCTACCATAATAATAATGCAGACCCACAAACATTGATACAACTCGCAGATGAAGCTATGTATCAAGCTAAAAAAAGTACGGGTAACTCTATCTATTATATTTAGCTGGAAGTAAAGCGTCGTCCCGGTAGCGTTTTAGCCGGAATCGACTGTTGGTTGTTACAACTGTGAGTAGATTAATCACTCATGAGGTTCCCGCTAAAACGACTGCGGGAACGACAATTTGTATGTTGACTTACTCAGGAGAAACCACAATAAAGCGTAAACAATCGAGTTGCACTTGTGCGTTATCGATGTATTTAGCCAGTTGTTGTTGCTCAGTACGTAAGAAATTAAGCTCTTCCTCACGAATGTTAGGGTTAACCGCTTTAAGATCAGTCATGCGCTCTAACTCTTGGTTTAGTGCATGATTCATTTTTTCCAAAGCTTCGGCTTTTACGGTTGCTAGAGCTTCTTGAGCTTTAGTTGTGCCTAGCTGCACTTGCTGGTGGATAAAGGCTTGTGATGCACCGACTAACTTACTTGCAATGTGTCGGCCAATCGGGCTTAGCTGAGAGCTGAGTTTGTCGTAGCTAATGTTAGCACTGAGATTGTTACCGTTTTTATCCATTAACATGCGTACTGGAGTTGCAGGTAAGAAGCGACCAATATGATATTTTTTAGGTGCAGAAGTATCGGCAACGAATATCAGCTCTAATAACATAGTACCAGCAGGAAGCGCCTTACTTTTTAAGACTGATACGGCATTATTACCAGTGGTGTCGCTAAGCACCATATCGATGCTCCCTTGAACCATCGGATGCTCCCAGTTAATAAACTGAAAATCTTCACGTGACAGTGCGGTTTCTCGGCTAAATGTTACCGTTGCACCATCATCCGTTAATCCCGGGAACTGGCTATGTAGCATGTGACCACCTGGGCGTAAAATCAACGCATTTTCGCTATGATCTTCTTGCTCAACCCCACAAATATCAAGCATATTAAACATGAAGGTTGGTAGCTCAGTGCCATTATCGCGTTTAGCAATACGCTGGGCAATTTCTTGGCCAGACTTTTGGCCGCCAGAGTTTAACTCTAGCAAGCGGTCTCGGCCTTGTTCTACTTTCTGTTTTAGCTCTTGATGTATCGATTGCGTTTGCTCAATCACTTGCTCTAAGCTAATCGAAGCCGTTTCGCGGTCGTTTAATAGCTCAAATAACGCGTCTCTGACTTGATTGAACACGATGCCACCTGATGGGCAGGTGTTTTCAAATGCTTCTAAGCCTCGGTGATACCAATCAAGTAATAACTCTTGGCTTGAACCCGCTAAATAAGGCAGATGTAACTGAATGTCGTTTGCTTGACCAATACGGTCTAATCGACCAATACGCTGCTCTAATAAATCAGGATTCAATGGTAAATCAAATAAGACTAAATGACGGGCGAATTGGAAGTTACGACCTTCTGAGCCAATCTCAGAACAGACCAATACTTGTGCACCGTCTTCGCTCTGTGCGAAGTATGCAGCGGCCTTATCACGCTCAATCAGTGATAATCCTTCATGGAATACTGCGCTACGGATGCCTTCTTTAACGCGTAATGCCTGTTCGATAACTAGTGCCGTTTGCGCGTGCGCACAAATGACTAACATCTTTTCTTTACTTGCTTTAATTTGCTCGATTAACCATTCGATACGCGGATCAAACGACCACCAAGAGGCGTCTTTACCTTCAAACTCTTGGAAGATTTCTTCTGGGTAGAGCGATTGCTGAGCCGTTGCTTCTATG
Organism: Psychrobium sp. 1_MG-2023; assembly: GCF_030689115.1. Lineage (NCBI taxonomy): Bacteria > Pseudomonadati > Pseudomonadota > Gammaproteobacteria > Alteromonadales > Shewanellaceae > Psychrobium > Psychrobium sp. 1_MG-2023. Next base: position 117,445 of record NZ_JAUYVJ010000001.1, read on the forward strand.
CTCTTGCTTCCTCCCATCATCTTTGACACTTTGATTGATGTCGCGTACTGGCTTGGCATGGCTAATGGGTAAGTATTAACGATACGCTTTGGAAAACCTTTAACTGCTTGACGAGTGTTACGCATTAATACACGGCTCGTGCCGTGACGCTCGAGTAACAGTTTTAATAATTCATCACGTGCAGGTGATTCAGCATCATCGGCAATACGTTGTAATAAGTCACTAATATCACGTTCTTTTAATAGCTCGCTCAGTACGGCAACCGTATCATCAGATAACTGAGACTGTTCGAGAAGCTCATTAGCTGCACTCGCTACATCTTGGTAGGCAGTCTCTTCTGCTAAAAAGCTTTGATAATCGTAGAAACGGTCAGGGTCTAACAAACGTAGACGCGCGAAGTGAGACTCATGACCTAATTGGTCAGGGGTGGCTGTGAGTAATAAAATCCCCGGTACATTTTGCGCTAACCCTTCAACAACGCGGTATTCACGAGAAGGTTTTTCACTGTTCCATTCAAGGTGATGGGCTTCATCAACAACGAGTAGATCCCAATCACCATCAAGCGCTTGTTTGTAGCGGTTATTTTTACGTAAGAGATTTAAACTGGCGATAACCAACTGTTCTGTATCAAATGGGTTTTCAGCGTCTAGGTTAGCTTCACAACAACGTTCTTCATCAAAGATTGCGAAGTTAAGATTAAAGCGGCGACGCATTTCAACAAGCCATTGATGTTGTAAGCTATCTGGTAGCAAGATTAAAACGCGTTCAGCACGACCTGTAAGCACTTGCTGCAGGATAATCATACCTGCTTCAATAGTTTTACCAAGACCTACTTCATCAGCGAGTAATACGCGTGGTGCATAACGCGAACCGACCTCTTTAGCGATGTGAAGCTGATGTGGGATTAAGCTTGCGCGAGTACCAGCAAGGCCTAATAAGTCGCTTTGTTGCATCTTATGACGCTGAACTAAGCAGTCGTATCGTAGAGTAAAGTGATTCATTCGCTCAATTTGACCGGCAAACATACGGTCTTGAGGTTTGTTAAAGCGAATGTTGTGGCATAACATCACTTCACGCAAGGTGACGTCTTTTTCATCGGTATCGTTACGTGTACCAATGTAAGTGATTAATCCATTTTCTTCTTTGGTCTCTGTTACCGTCATCGACCAGCCTTCATGGCTTTCAACACTATCACCAGGATTAAAAATAACGCGGGTTAATGGTGCGTCATCTCGAGAAAAATGACGGCTTTCACCAGTTGCTGAAAAAAGTACGGTCACAGTGCGACCTTCAAGGGCAACAACAGTACCTAATCCTAGGTCTGATTCGGTATCACTGATCCAACGCTGAGCCAAAACATAAGGCATTTATAGAGTCTCTCTAGCCAGATAAAAAACGGGGGCGTATCTTACATTAACCATCGCTAGTTTGCATGGCTAATTTAGACCAATTTGTTAAGTGTAGTTGTTTGCTGTGATTTAGATTAACAAAATCTTTTTTACCTGTTCAATTAGGCAGGAACTCTTGATTTCGCTAGCTATAGTTAATGCTATAGCTAAGCGATGGTTTAAGGTTATAATCGTTAAGGAATTATTATGACCGCTACCTAGGAGTACGGGTGAAAACAAATATCTTAAGTCAGTATAATAAGACGATTTTTTATACTTACTTTGCCGTATTGGCATTGGCACTTGTTGCTTCGCTATGGGTGCTTAATAAAAACCGCAACGAAGCATTAGCAGAACGCTTTGGCCAGATTAAAACTCATGAGCATCAAGTTGAGTTGTTATTAGACTCTGGGGTTCGTGCTGTTACTTCGTTAAACCAATATGCGATAAAACACTTAAGCCTTGCTGAAGCGCCGCGTATAGAACTATTACTTTCTTATTATTACTACTCTTACAATTCTATTGATAAGGTATTTGAGATTGTGCCTAACGTCAAAGAAGAGGTACAAGATAAGTTTGAAATGGGCATGATCACAGGAGCTGGTGATTTAAAACAGCGCTCAAACGAATATTATCGTGAAATGGACATGCTGTTTGAAATGAACTTATCATTTCCTGTGGCGATGGAAATGGTCCCTGATGCTGCCTGGGTCTATTACCTTTCTGCGAATGACTTTATCGGCATTTACCCATGGCCAGGGGATGGTTACGCCTTTTCTGATAACACATACAACAATCCTGCTTATCAGGGGGCTGTAGAAAGCAATAACCCAGAGCGAAGTGTCTACTGGACTGATGCCTACATTGATAAAGCGGGTAAAGGGTTGATGACAACGGTAGGTGTTCCCTTGTATGTGGATAACCAATTTTATGGTGCGATTGCCATCGATATTACCTTATCGAGCTTAAGCGAAGAGCTCATGCCGCTATCTGGTTTAAATGGTCAGATGATGTTGTTGGATAAGAAACAGCAAATTATGGCGCAAAGTAGCGGTATTGAGAATGCAAGCACTCAAGAAGTTCAGCCATTGGTGGATAGCCTGCCTCAAGCGTTAAAGAACATCTCCACTGATGAGTTGTTTAACATGACGGAAGGACGACTAGTTAATGGCTATTATATTCAAGCCGTACCATTAGTTAACGCCCCCTTTAAATTGATTTATTTTGAGCCACAATCAGAGTTGTTTGCTAATTCATGGCGTCAGTTTGTGATGAGTTTGGTATCGATCATGCTTGCGCTATCTATTCTTGTTTCTGTGGTTCATTGGCTAGCCAATCAATCGTTTATCGGTCCAGCGTCTAAATTAATGCTGCACTTAGAAGAGTGTGCGAAAGAGCCTGTTGAGCCACCTAAAGGGATCAGTGAAGGTTGGCAGCCTTTCTTTGTGTTGATTAGTCGTATTTTTAGTGAAAATAAAAACTACACCTTGCAGCTGGCTGAGGATAACCGTCAGCTTGATATTCAAGTGGCGCAACGTACGGAAAAGCTGCGTGAAACAACTCAGCAACGAGAGCACGAATATGCACTATTACGCTCACTCATTGATTCAATTCCAGATGTTATCTTTTATAAGAATACCAAAGGGGAGTTTTTAGGTTGTAACAAAGCGGCCCATCAAATGTTCGGAGCCAGTGAAGAGGAATTATTGGGTAAACGTTTACATGATTTAGTGACACCGGCATTGGCAAAGCAATTACAGCATGATGATGATTTGGTGATTAAAAAACGTAAAACCGTCACGGTACAACAACAGTTGATGCTACAAAGTAATGACAAATTGTGGCAAACCCAAAAGACACCTTATACCGGGATTGATGGTGAGTTGCTCGGGCTCATCGGTGTGGCTCGAGATATAACGCAAGAGCATGAAGCCGCAGAAAAATTGCGTCGAAGTGAAGAGCGTTACTCATTAGCAATGGATGCGGTAGAGGAAGGCTTATGGGATTGGCATATTAATACTGACGAACTGCACTGTAATCCAGCCTATTTTACCATGCTTGGCTATAAACCCAGTGATGTGTTACCAAGTTGGCATGGCTTTAGGCGCTTAGTTCATAAGAGTGACTGGTCAGGTGTTGCAGAAAAGCTCAATATTCATTTAGCTGATCCTCATCAGCCTTATGAGCAAGAGTTCAGAATGCTCGCACAAGATGGTTCCTATCAATGGGTACTTGCTCGCGGCAGTGTGGTGGAGTATGACGATTTAAATCAGCCGACTCGGATGCTAGGTACACATAAAAATATTACGAAGCGAAAAGAGTTTGAGCGAGAAATTGTTGCTGCTAAGCAAGATGCTGAAATGGCTAATCGTTATAAAAGTGAATTTTTGGCGAATATGAGTCATGAGATTCGAACGCCAATGAATGGCATCATGGGCATGATTCAGTTAGCGCTACAAACTAAGCTTGATCATCAACAGCATGATTATTTAGACAAAGCGCGTAACTCAGCCCACTCATTGCTGCATATCATCAATGATATTCTAGACTTTTCGAAGATTGAAGCAGGAAAGATGGAATTAGAGCAAGTAGCCTTTAATCTTGAGGATGTATTAGATGCCGTTATTAACGTTAATGTAATTGCTGCACAAAACAAGCATCTAGAACTATTACTTATTTCTCCTAATGCGCCTATGTCATTGATTGGAGATAGTCTACGTTTAACCCAAGTGTTAACTAATATTGTTTCTAATGCGGTGAAATTTACTAATGATGGTTTTGTCGAGCTTAATTGTCATGTGGTGGAACGCAGTCATGAACGAGTTCGGCTGGAGTTTTCTGTACGTGATACAGGGATAGGTATTGATGAAGAGAAATTACCAACGTTGTTCTCGGCCTTCAGTCAAGCGGATGGTTCAACAACCCGTGAGTTTGGTGGCTCCGGTTTAGGGTTATCTATTTCAGAGCATTTAGTGCAAATGATGGGAGGCGAGTTCTCGGTTGAGAGTCATCTAAATGAAGGCAGTAAATTTAGCTTTACCATTGACTTTGACATTGAAAATCAACAACAGCAATTACCATGGTTATTACCCTCTAAGCTGCAGTCTGCACCGTTGTTATTAGTGGAACATTGTGAGCGAACTGCACAGGTTTATCAGCACTTATTAGAAAAGCTTGGCTTTAAGGTGACGACAGTTACAAACCCTAGCGGGGTTGAACAAACAGATTATCATGTGGTGCTATTGGATTGGAGCATAGAGCAAGATATTGAAGCGTTAAAAATATTATCACAGCAGCAACCGCAAGCGGTTATCTTTTTGCTTGTTAATTATGGTGACGATGCCATGAAGAGCCCTCAGATCGCCGATATTGTCGATGGTATTTTTAGTAAACCATTGTCCCCACTTGATGTGATAAAACGCGTGACTCAATACATGGAGCAAAGACCTGTTGAAGTGCCCAAACAAGAACCGGAAATATTGAGTAAAGGATCCATTTTATTAGTTGATGATAATATCATTAATCAACAAGTCGCTAAGGGGCTTTTAGAGTCTCAAGCATATGAGGTCGAATTAGCGAGTAACGGCCAAGAAGCGGTTGATGCTGTGATGGCGAAGCAGTATCAGGTAGTGTTAATGGATATTCAAATGCCAGTAATGGATGGTTTAACTGCTGCACAGGAAATTAGAAAGGTATACAATATGCATGAATTGCCGATTATCGCCATGACAGCTCATGCTATGACGGGTGATAGAGAAAAAAGTTTAGCGGCCGGAATGAATGACCATATAACTAAACCTCTGGTTCTTAAAGAAATGTTTGATACTATCAGTCGCTGTATTGATGAGTCTGACGCTGCACAATAATAATTAAAATTGAGGATAACACTCGTATGTTGCGAATAGTAAAACACGCTATGAAGCCAAGTTTAGGCATCGCGCTAACCTTAAGCTTATGCTTTTCAGCATCAAGCGCTGCCGATGCCTTTAGTGATAAGTTAAAAGGCTTAACTAAAAAATCTGGATTCTTTAATCTTTATGGCAGTGAAAAGCAGTCATCGTTATTACTTGAAGTTGATAAACTGGAACAGCCTTTTATTTATGTGACGAGTTTGATGCAAGGTATTGGTTCTAACGACCTAGGACTCGATCGCGGTCAATTAGGTGACTCGCGTTTAGTTCAGTTTGAACGCATTGGTAATAAAGTTATTTTACGCCAGCTTAATCCATATTATCGAGCGGTTAGCGATAACCCGAGTGAGCGAAAAGCATTAACTCAGGCTTTTGCACAATCGGTCTTATTTAGCTTTACGATTGTCGCTGAGCGAGAAGGCAAGCTATTAATAGATGTAGAAGATTTTGTTGAGCAAGATGTACATGGTGTCGCCAAACGTTTAAAGCAACGGGGCGAAGGGAGTTACCGTGTTAACACGTCGACCTCTATGCCGCAATGGGCTGAGTCTAAGTCATTTGCGCAAAATACGGAACTAACGGCGTTAGTTAGTTTTACTGGTGAACCAAAAGGCCGTCATTTATCAACAGTAACACCAGATGCTCGTTATGTTTCCATTCACTTTAGGCATTCGCTAGTTCAGTTGCCAGAAGCTGGATATGAAATGCGTGAGTTCCACCCATACAGTGGTTACTTTCCGTTTGAATTTCAAGATTACAGTCAGCCAATCGATAAACCCATGACGCAGCGTTACATTTATCGTCACCGATTAACAACCGACGCGATGGGCAAAGTTGTTGAACCAATTGTTTATTATCTTGACCCTGGCGTTCCCGAACCCGTGCGTGGTGCATTATTGGATGGTGCACGCTGGTGGAGTGATGCCTTTGATAAAGCAGGCTTTAAAGGGGGCTTTCGTGTCGAGATGCTGCCTAGTGATGCTGATCCACTAGATGCTCGCTATAATGTGATTCAGTGGGTACATCGCTCAACACGAGGTTGGTCTTATGGTGGCTCGGTTAGCGATCCCCGTACCGGTGAAATCATTAAAGGGCATGTTAGTTTAGGTTCATTGCGTGTGCGTCAAGATTACTTAATCGCATCAGGTTTGTTAGCTGATCAAGATAAAGCTAAAGCAAGTGAAGCGGCGCAAGCAATGGCATTGGCACGCATCCGACAGTTATCTGCACATGAAATCGGCCATACATTGGGGATTGCACATAATTTTGCGGCAAGTGCCAACAACCGTGCTTCGGTTATGGATTACCCACATCCATTAATCGAATTGCAAGATAAGCATATCAACCTTGATAATGCTTATGCCGTTGGTATGGGGGCTTGGGATGACTATACCGTGGCCTATGGTTATGGTGAGTTGACCAATGACCAGCTGGCTGAGTTGATTAAAAAAACCAAGCGGCAGGGACTTGGGTTTATTTCTGATAGTGATGCACGTGCCGCTGGCGGTTCGCACCCTTGGGCACATTTATGGGATAACGGTAAAAAAGCAGACCAAGAATTACAGCGATTAATTCTGGTACGTGAATTAGCATTAAAGCGTATTAATGAATCGATGTTAGACCCGAGTCAAGCGCATTCAGAAATGCGTGAAGCGATTGTGCCGATTTATTTATTGCACCGTTATCAGGTTGAGGCTGCGAGTAAGATTATTGGTGGTATTGATTATAACTATGCACTATCTGGTGAAAAATTACTTAACCAGGTCGTGGATGCGGATTGGCAGCGTCAGGCATTAGTGAGTGTGTTAAACACCTTATCGGCTAAATATTTAAGTTTACCAAGTGAGCTTATTGCTAAGCTGCCACCAAAAGCATACGGTTTTTATAACAGCCGTGAGAGCTTTAGTTCATCGAATGGTTTGAATATTGACCCTGTTGCAATGAGCGAAGCCAGTGCACGACATAGTTTAAAATATTTACTACACAGTGCTCGCTTAAACCGTGTATTACAGCAAGGGGTTATCGACCGTGACCAGCTTTCATTGCAAGAGTTATTACAACGCCTTATTGCACGAGTCATTAAAGAGTCAAGTGAACGTGATTATTCAGGGTTAACTGAGTTAGTCGCTAAGCGAGTCAATGTTGTTGTGGTTGAACAGTTGTTAGCTGCATATCACCATAAACAAACCTCGCCTGAGACGAAGGCGGTGCTACATAAAAGCTTAACAGAGTTGCAGAAATGGTTTAAAAAGCAAGCTAAACGTGGCGAAGATGACTTTAAAAGCCACTTTAAGCTACTTGAGCAAGGGTTAGATGAAGGGTTAGAAGATGCCAGTCTGAAACTCATTGCTAAACCGACTAAGTTGCCTCCGGGATCACCGATTTAATAACTCTTAGCTTATTGCTTGAAATTACTGGCGGTAAAAAGCAGCCTAGAGCAGCTTTTTACCGCTATTAATTGATTCACTTTGATGATTTAGGGTTGATTGGCATGAATAGCGTAGGCTGTTGCTGCTGATACTCAAAGAACTTACTGTCTTTATAAGGAAACTTCATAAACCCTGAAACACCAGTTCCTTTAATCAGTGGCACTTGACTGATTAACTTAGTGATTAAACTATCAAATAGCGATTCTTTTTCGGCATCAAGTAACGATAAATAATTATGAATCTTTAAATCATTCGCTAACGATTCAAAGATGATACAGCCTGTGTGATGAATTAAGTTCATTTGTGCTAAGGTTTCTAGCATTTCATCGGGTAAGTCCAATTGTTCATCGGGGTCTTTTTCATCTTCAAAGTAGGAATGCAGGCGACTTTCATCGCTAATTAGTGGGCGGTCATGGATGTCGTAATTTAGCTGCATTGATGGCGGTGGGATATAAGCATCGCTATCGCTATCCCGTGCAATATGCTTAGTTTGCTTTGCATTAAAGAAACAGGCTTTAAATATGCCTTGACGATCAATCGCGCGTGCAAGGGTTACCATATTATTAACGGCGCTGATAAATGATTGCCTTAGCTCATTGTTATATAGGTTAAGATTAGAATCGATATACAATCCATCATCGTGCCAGTGAATCGCTAATCCACCAACCACAGGATATTTACCCAAACGACTCACTGCCGCTAAAAATGCTTTGGCATTTTCCCCCATACCCTGAAGAAAATTTTTGTAGTAGTTATCAAGCTGAACATCGTCTATATCATCAAAATCGTTGAGGTGGGCTTCTTCTTTTAAAAATGAACGGCGTGAGGTATAAACTACCGACTCTAATTCGTCATTATTTAATTGGTGTTGCCACACCGGAAGTTGTGGTGTTAAATCGAGTGAGTGTGGCGCTGGAGTTACAATATTTTTCATAAACTTCATGTTATTGATGAAATAGTCACCAGCCTGTTGACGCAGTTTAATATCGTCACTGAGCATATTTTGTAACGTTAACGCGAACTCTTTTGGTAGCCCTAAGGATGTCGCGGGAATCACGCGAGATCCAAAACGGCATGATTGACCAGAGGCAAGGGCGTATAGCGTTCCAGCAAGGCCTTGTTCATCAAAACGGACGGAAGAAAGCGCACCATTGAGCTGCTCATCGCCAATAAAATAAACATCACCAAGACGGGCGTTACTGTGCTGTAAGTCCCCCGACATCAACTCCATCACATTGCTACTATAAAATTGACCGTGCTGATCAACTTGAGCATAAACCGACGAGCCCCAATCAATTAAACCAATGGTTTGGCTGGCATGATCGAACACGATATTTGAAGGCTTGATGTCTCCATGAATGATGACCTTATCTAATTGACGTAATTTTATCAGGATTTCAGACATTTGATGAGCAATCGCGAGCACTTCATTTGGCGGCAGCGGGCCATTTGCGATAGAATACTGCTCTAAATCAACCCCAATGGCGCGGCGCATTGATAATATGCGTTGTTTACCAATTTTAAAGTAACCTAAGAATGACGGTACCAGCGGGTGATTAACTTGCTCAAGCATGAAGCCCTCTTCTTCGAGGCGATCTTGAACGTGCTCGGGCAAGGTGATCCGGGAAAACTTAAATACATGTTGCTCACCAATCGGGGTGGTTGCTGCAAAAGCAAAACCATAAGCACCTTTACCGACATATGCAATACGGTGATAACCTAATTGACTGAGTTGGTCCTGACATAAGTTAAGCCAATTTCTTAGCTTGGTTGCATCATGATGATTTAATAAATATATGGATTGCTCTTCGGCAATATAAAACTGTTGTAAGTTTGGTTTCGTCATATTAAGTTGCGATAAAGGTTACTGTGGTTAGAATAAAGAATCTTGCGTTATTGAGCAATTGTTAACGCAAGACGAGTCCGATACTTAGCTGAAGCTCTTACTGATAATAAATGATAAAAATTAGACTTTAGCGTTGTTGAGTTTTTAGCCGATTGTAGTTTAAGGTTATATGTATTTTTGGATATAAGTTGATTTATATCTATATTAATAAGCAATAAAGCAATTATGCTTGCCGTTACAGATAAAATAATTTGATCGTCGAGCAAAGAATCAATTAATCGGGAGATTTACTATGTTAAAGAAACGTACTATTGCACTAGCACTGGCGTTATCACTACCAATGATGGCAAACGCAGCTAAAGGCGATGCCGCAGCAGGTAAAGCAAAAGCCGCAGTTTGTGCTGGTTGTCACGGTGCTGATGGTATTGCCATTTCACCAATGTACCCAAACCTTAAGGGTCAGAAGAAGATGTACTTAAAGTCTTCTTTAAAAGCGTTTAAAAATAAATCTCGTACCGGTGGTCAAGCAATGATGATGTATGCAATGGCTGCAAACTTATCAGATGCTGATATTGCTGACTTAGCGGCTTACTACAGCTCACTTAAATAGTTCTATCGTTTTTTAAATGGTCAAAGCAAGAGCCTTGATCGACTAGAGAACATCGAGCCCTCAACAGTTGAATTGTTCAATTGCTGGGGGCTTTTTATTGGTGCTGCAAAGTAACAGCTATCATAATTCTCGTGTTGAGTAATTATACCTCTTGGAGGTATGTTACTCGGTTAATCTTACTTTCTATGTTAATTTATGTTTTTTAAAAGGAAAAAGGTCAAGGGATGTGATTGGAATCAGACGCTTGCTAGTTGCTGGCTTCGCAGTATTGTTTATGTCAACTATTGGCTCTGCAATGGCTATAAGCAAACCACGCGTTGAGTATGCTGTTTGTACAGGTAATGCCAAAGTGTGTGGTAACCTTGGTTTTCAACGTCATTACGCGTTAAACGAAGCTAGACAATTTGTAAACCAATCTTCGAGTCCGCAAAGCTATGATCTGTTTTTTCAGGTCGATGCCACCAGTTCAGTGACTCATTTTAAACTTCATTTTTACCAAAAGGGGCAACCCGTTGAGGGAGCAGGTGGGAAGGTTGTTTCTTATTATCGTACTGCTGAGCTGTTATCTGAAAAACCAATAGAGGGCGAATTAAAACATCGCATTAATCGACTTTTAATGTCTGGGACGAAAACACAGCGGTTTATTATGCGAAATCTTCCCTATGCTTCAAATAAAGATATTATTGATATGGAAGATTTTTGCGGTATACCAGCGACGGAGCATTCACCTTCTATCATGCTAAGTCAATGTAGTAACGCTCTTTTAACTTACCTGTGGCCTGATGTCGAATCAGTGCAGATTATAGAAGGCTTATTAGGTGAAGACTTTGAGGGGAAAGTTACTGCGAATGAGCTTTTCATATATCCAGATATGACGTTGGGTAGTAAAGTCCGTTATCTAAGCTCACCGTTACTGACGGCACCCGCTGGTAATGTATTTCATTTAGCCACTAAAACGGGTTATAGGCTAACAGTCGTTGCTACGGATCTAGGTTTTATTAAAAGCACCAGCTTTACTATACCACCTCATGATCTACCTATTCCTTTGAAGGAAGATGGTGATATCGATTTCGATAAATTGACCAAAAAAGCAGAACAGGGCACATACAGTTTTACTATAGATAATGCTCGGTTTATCCAGCTTGTTGCGACACGAACAGGTCTTAGGCAATGGCAAGAGTTAGCCGATAAGTTACTGAGAGGGTTTAATTGTTATCACTGCCGTGTCACGGCAGGTGAGCCCAATTAAAGAGGGTCTAGAATAAAAAGCGCATCAAATTGATGCGCTTTTTACATGCGTATTACAACGCTTCAATCGTCGCTTGTTGCTCTTTTAACTTAGCAACCGTTTGTTCCATTTCGGCTAATTTTTCACGCTCTTTAGCGATAACATCGGCTGGTGCTTTGCTAACAAAGCGCTCATTAGATAGTTTGCCGCTAGTACGTGCTAAGTCCTTGCCGATTTTTTCTAGCGCTTTATTGATACGACTTAGTTCTGCGTCTTTATCAATTAAACCTGCCATTGGGATCAGAATTTCCATTTTACCAACTAGCGCTGTTGCTGACGCTGGTGCTTGCTCGTCATCACCTAAGCTAGTGAAGCTTTCGATTTTCGCCAATGCTTGTAAGAACGCTTGGTTGTCGTCTAGACGACGCTTGTCTTCTTCAGCAACATTTTTGAGTAACACGTTAAGTGGCTTGTTCGGGCTAATGTCCATTTCACCACGGATGTTACGAATACCATCGATAAACTCTTTAACCCACTCTAAATCGTTTAAGGCTGTTTCATCAGCTAGAGCGGCATCTGCTTTAGGGAAAGGCTGTGTCATGATGGTATCACCATAAACACCAGCAAGTGGTGCAACACGCTGCCAGATCTCTTCAGTGATATAAGGCATTAATGGGTGTAGCAAACGTAATGTGGTTTCTAACACCTGCGCTAATGTTTTACGCGTGCCTTTTTGCTGCGCGTCAGTGCCTTTAAATAGCACTGGTTTAGTTAGCTCTAAGTACCAACCACAGAACTGATTCCAAGTGAATTCATAAATACACTGCGCTGCTAAATCGAAGCGGTACGTATCAAGGTGAGAGCGATATTGCTCCGTCACTTGTTGTAGTTTCGCTTGAATCCAACGGTCTGCTAGGCTGTATTCATGATCATCACCGTTTAAGAACTCTTTCTCTTCGGTGTGCATTAATACGTAACGGCTACCATTCCATAACTTGTTACAGAAGTTGCGGTAGCCTTCAACACGGCCTAGATCGAAGCTGATTTCACGATTCGCCGAAGCTAATGAAGCAAAGGTAAAGCGCAGTGCGTCAGTACCGTACGAATCAATGCCTTCTGGGAACTGATTGCGGGTCGCTTTTTCTATTTTCTTAGCCATTTGCGGCTGCATCATGCCACTAGTACGTTTAGCGACTAAATCTTCAATGGTGATGCCGTCTAAAAGGTCGATCGGGTCAAGCACGTTACCTTTTGATTTTGACATCTTATTACCTTGCTCATCACAGATAAGGCCAGTAATGTAAATCTCTTTGAATGGGACTTTACCGGTAAACTTCTTGGTCATCATGATCATGCGAGCAACCCAGAAGAAGATAATGTCAAAGCCTGTCACTAACACTGAGCTTGGTACGAAAGTTTCTAGCTCTGGTGTTTTCTCTGGCCAGCCCATCGTTGCGAATGGCCATAGCGCTGAAGAGAACCACGTGTCTAATACATCTTCGTCTTGGCGTAATTTAACATCATCAGCGATGTTGTGCTTAGCACGTACATCGGCTTCATCACTGCCAACGTAGAAGTTGTCATGTTCGTCATACCATGCAGGAATACGATGGCCCCACCACAATTGACGTGAGATACACCAATCTTGAATGTTATCCATCCAGTTGTAGTAGGTTTTATCCCAGTTCTCTGGCACAAACTTAATTTCACCACTGCGTACCGCTTCAATCGCAGGTTCAGCGAGCGGTGCTGCTTTAACATACCATTGGTCGGTTAATAATGGCTCGATAATAGCGTTTGAACGATCGCCACGCGGCACCATTAATTTATGTGGTTTGATATCAACGAGTAAACCTAGTTCGTCTAAATCACTAACGATTTTCTTACGTGCATCAAAGCGATCTAAGCCACGGTATTGCTCTGGGCAATCGGCGTTCATCGTCGCTTCTTTGGTTAAGATATTGATCAGTGGTAAGTCATGGCGCTTACCCATTTCATTATCGTTAAAGTCATGGGCAGGGGTGATTTTCACACAACCTGTACCGAATTCTGGCTCAACGTAATCATCAGCAATGATAGGAATTAAACGGCCGGTTAAAGGCAGCTTGATTTCTTTACCGATTAGGTGAGCATAACGCTCATCTTCAGGGTGAACAGCAACGGCGCTATCACCTAGCATGGTTTCTGGGCGCGTTGTTGCAACAACAAGTGCACCACTGCCATCGGCCAGCGGGTAGCTCATGTGCCACATGCTGCCTTGCTCTTCTGTGTTTACTACTTCTAAATCAGAAACCGCAGTGTGTAATACCGGATCCCAGTTAACTAAGCGCTTACCACGGTAAATTAACCCTTCTTCATGCAATGAAATAAATACTTCTTGCACGGCATTAGATAAATCGTCATCCATGGTGAATGCTTCGCGTGACCAATCTGGAGAGGTACCTAAACGGCGCATTTGGCTAGTGATAGTGCCACCAGATTGCTCTTTCCACTCCCAGATCTTCTTAACGAAGTCTTCGCGACCTAAATCATGACGGGTTTGACCGTTGGCGTTTAACTGACGCTCTACCACCATTTGCGTTGCGATACCTGCGTGGTCAGTCCCAGGTTGCCATAACGTATTGTCACCATCCATACGGCGGTAACGGGTTAGCGCATCCATGATGGTATGTTGAAATGCGTGGCCCATGTGTAAGCTACCGGTGACGTTCGGTGGCGGTAATAAAATACAGTAACTGTCTTTGCTGGTGTCGCCGCTTGGTTTAAATAAATCACTATTTTCCCAAGTCTGGTAAATAGTTTGCTCAATAGCTTGTGGGTTATATGTTTTTTCCATGATCCGATAATTCTTCGTTGGCGTTAATAGCGATTAGTCTTGATGCAACTGCGGGGCAAGGTTTAACACTCTACATTGGTGAAAACGCTCGCGGGCTTGTTGCTTCTGTTCAGACTCGCTTGGAATAAAGTCGATTATTTGGCTAAAGTTTACTGCAAATGGCGGTAAAGGGTGGCATAAGTTAATTAAAACGTGACGGCGACCTTGCGGTGGCTGATGTCCTATTTCAATTGGCGCGCCATAATGAGGCCCTTCACCTTGTAAGTTATGCGGGATAAACTTTGCTGGTGGCTGTTGCCACATTAACTCGTCAATAGCTTCACTGGTTTTTGCATCCATTGTCGCAATAAACACGCGCTGTCCTTGCTGATACAGTTCACCAGCCAGCTGACAGGCTTTATCTATTACTGTCGTAGCTCGCTCGTCGTTATTGTCTAAATGGTAAAAAGTTGTTTGTGCCATTGTCTCGTCAAGTTATCTATTGTGCTAAACGCACTAAGGCAGCGTTTAATCACTGCCTTATTAATGCTTTGGTTTATTGTTGCAAATGATTATTCTGCAACAACACCTTCTGCACGGTTCATTAAGAACTGAGTTAGTAGCGGTACTGGGCGACCAGTCGAGCCTTTGTTTGCGCCACTATTCCATGCAGTACCAGCAACGTCAATGTGAGCCCACTGATATTTCTTAGTAAAGCGCGATAAGAAACACGCCGCAGTAATAGTGCCAGCTGCACGGCCACCTAAGTTGGTGAAGTCGGCAAATGGGCTGCTTAATTGCTCTTGATATTCATCCCATAACGGTAGACGCCATGCTCGGTCACTCGATTGCTCGCCAGCGTTTAATAATTCATGGGCTAATGGATTGTGGTTACTTAATAAACCACACGCATGCTTACCAAGTGCAACAATCACTGCGCCAGTTAAGGTTGCGGTATCAATCACCAGCTCTGGGTCAAAACGTTCAACATAAGTTAATACGTCACATAAAACCAAGCGGCCTTCAGCGTCAGTATTTAATACCTCTACGGTTTGCCCTGACATTGTAGTTAAAATGTCACCTGGGCGATACGCGTTGGATGATGGCATGTTTTCACAGCCTGCTAAGATACCAACAACATTAATTGGTAACTCTAAATCGATTAATGATTTCATGGTTCCAAGAACGCCCGCGGCACCACCCATGTCATATTTCATCTCATCCATGCCTTCGCCAGGTTTAAGTGAAATACCACCTGAGTCAAAGGTTAATCCTTTACCAATTAATACAATTGGTTTTGTATCTGGGTCTGGCGCGCCTTTATAATTGATAATCGTCATTTGTGATTCATTATCACTACCACGACCTACAGCAAGGTATGATTCCATACCTAACTCAGCCATTTGCTCTTCGCCAATGACTTCAACTTCAACTTTATCGCTGCTTTCTGCTAATTGACGAGATTGACGTGCGAGGTAAGCTGGATTACAAATGTTTGGCGGCATGTTGGCCACGTCTTTACATAAATTCATGCCATTTGATACGGCGTTACCATGGTTAATTGCACGTTCGCCCACAGGTAGTTCACGGCGAGTCGGTACATTGAACACTAATTTACGTAGCGGGCGGCGAGTTTCATCTTTTTTGCTTTTAAGTGCATCAAAAACATAGAGGCCGTTATTTGTCGCTTCAACAGCTTGGCGTACTTTCCAGTAGGTATCACGGCCTTTAACGTGTAATTCAGTTAAGAAGCAAACGGCTTCCATTGAACCCGTTTCATTAAGCTTGTTAATCGTTTTATTGATGATTTGCTTATATTGGCGCTCATCAAGCTCACGCTCTTTACCGCAACCAACTAATAAGACTCGCTCACTTAATACTTTTTTATCGATATGATGTAATAATAAGGTTTGACCTACTTTGCCTTCAAGATCACCACGACGTAATAGGTTGCTAATATAACCATCACTGATCTTATCCAGCTGCTCTGCAACAGGTGATAAACGACGCGGCTCGAATACACCAACAACGATACATGCACTGCGTTGCTTTTCTGGGCTGCCACTTTTTACATTGAACTCCATGAGCTCTCCTAGGTTCTTAAAGACAAAGGCTTTGAATTGTTAGATAATAGCAAACTGAGTACGACTAGTTACCTAGCTAATAGCTATTGAGTTTGCATTGATTGTATATATGCTAGTCTTTATAGTACTACTTTGCCGAGATAAAACTAGCCAAAACGGGTAGTCTACCTAAAATATAGGCCGTTTCCAGTAAAATTGTAAGTTTAGTGATGGAAAATACACTTGATCATTTTTAGTTATTTAATAAGAGAAGCATTAAAATCACAACTCGCAGTGTTGTTCATTTTAATGTCGATATTTCTCAGCCAAAAATTCGTCAGAATTTTAGCCGATGCCGTCGATGGTGATTTGCCCGGTGCATTAGTTGCTACGTTATTAGCGTTAAACTTACCAAAACTTGCAGGACTTATTCTGCCATTAAGCTTATTTCTGGGTATTTTAATGGCCCATTCTCGTATGTATGCCGATAGTGAAATGACGGTGATGCACGCGACAGGAATAAGTGAATGGTATGTGACCCGTATCACCTTAGTTCTGGCCTTTATTATGATGGTCATCGCTGGATTAAATAGCATATGGCTTGGGCCATGGGCTCAAGAAAAAGAATACCAAACCGTTGAAAGTGCACAAGCGGATGCAGGCATATCCACTCTATCCCCTGGGCGGTTTCAATACTCTTCTAATAAAAAAGCGGTTATTTACGTTGAGTCCATCAAAGATGGCCAATTAAATAATGTTTTTGTTGCGCAAATGCCTAATCTCGATGAAATTGATAAAGAAACAGGGGAGATACTGGTAAAAGCGGTGAATGGTAAATCGAGTGTGGTTATTGCTCAGCAAGGTAAAGTATTAGAAGAAGATAGCGGCTCGCAGCAGTTAGAATTGTCCAGTGGTAAACGTTACCAAGGGCAAGCGGGTGAAGCGCAGTACTCAGCTATTGAGTTTGCTAATTATCAAATGCAAATTAAAGAACAAGAAGTTGAACAGCGCCGCCGTAAATTAAGTGCCATTCCTATGATGCAATTAATTGAAGATGGTGACGTTGAGTCAATGGCCGAAGTGCATTGGCGCTTAGCGATCCCATTAACTATTCCAATGCTTACATTGATTGCAGTGCCTTTGGCACGAGTTAATCCACGCCAAGGCAAGTTTGCTAAATTGTTTCCAGCGATTATGTTGTTTTTAGGTTATTACGTCATGCTAATGGCTGGGCGTAGTGCGCTTGAAGATGAAGTGATCCCTATGGTATTTGGCTTATGGTGGATTCATATCAGCGCATTAGTATTAGGGTTAGCGTTATTAATGAAAGAACGTGAATTTGGTGTTGCGGTCCGTGCAAGGCTCAAAAGTAATAATAAAAAGCAGGGTAGTCACGCATGATTAAAATTTTAGATTGGTATGTGGCTAAGGTTATCGCTTCAACAACCGCATTTTGTTTATTGATTTTGGTCGGCTTAAGCTCAATGCTTAAATTCGTTGAGCAGCTAAAGTCGGTAGGGCAAGGCACCTATTCAATGTTTGATGCCGCTGCTTTTGTTTTTTTGATGGTGCCTCGTGATATCGAAATGTTCTTTCCCATGGCTGCACTGCTTGGAGCATTAATTGGTCTTGGCATGATGGCGACGAATAGTGAACTGGTTGTTATGCAAGCGGCGGGAATATCACGATTGCAAGTGATTTTATCGGTAATGAAAACCGCTATTCCATTGATGATTCTTGTAATGATTCTTGGAGAATGGGGCGCACCTTGGGCTGAGCGAGAAGCGCGTAATCTGAGGACTCAAGAAATCTCTGGTGGTAGTCTAATAAAGAGTGAACAAGGTTTATGGGCAAAAGACGGCTCTAGTTTTGTGCATGTGAGTAAAGTTATTGAGACGGGACTGCTTAATAAAGTGACCGTTTATCAGTTCGATGATAATAAGAGTCTCAGTAAAGTAACTAAGGCGCAAGTGGCACGATACCAAGATAAGGTGTGGCAACTTGAAGATGTGAATCAAACCACTTTCTCTGAGCACCGTACACAGGTTTTAAATACCGATAACTTATTGTGGCAATCTAGCTTAACTCCAGATAAGTTAGGTGTGGTTACCGTCAAACCTGAGTCACTTTCAATTCAAGGTTTAACAGACTACCTAGCGTATTTAAAAGCTAATAAACAAGACACTGGGCGCTATGACTTAGCATTATGGCGCAAGGTCATGCAGCCATTGACCGTTGGCGTAATGATGTTATTAGCGCTATCTTTTGTGTTTGGTCCACTGCGTAGTGTGAGCATGGGCGCTCGCTTAGTGATGGGCGTGATCACGGGTTTTGCTTTCCACCTAAGTAATTCGGCCTTTGGTCCAATTAGCTTGGTTTATCAATTGCCACCGATTTTTGGTGCAATCTTTCCTAGTTTACTCTTCTTAGCTATTGCTGCGTATTTCTTAAATAAACGAGCATAAACCGAGACAACTCTGTTGCCCTGAAAGTGTATTCTTCAGGGCTTTTACCACTTAGCTACTTCGACGGGATATCATCATTTTAAAAGTGTTTTATTGAGCAGTTATTACTTAATACACTGACTAAATCTTTTGGTATTCAAACACCTTAATCACTTTTTTAACCCCTGATACATTACGTGCAATCTCAGCGGCTTTGTTACCTTCGGCTTGTGAAACCAGTCCAAGTAAGAAGACTTCACCATATTCGGTAATGACTTTTACTTGGCTTGAAGCAAGCTCAGTATCAGCTGTCATGGCAACTTTAATTTTCGAGGTTAACCAGCTATCTTTAGTGCGTGTCTTTAACTGGATTGGATTACCAATACGAATCTGATTATGGATCTTGGTCACATTAGGCACAGTGCGTAACAGGGTGATTACACGGTTACGTAACATTTCGTTGGGTGCTTGACCGACAACCAGCATCATTCGATTGTAACTGATCACATTGATGTGGCTGTGTTCACTAATACCTTTATCATCACTCAGTAAGCTTGATGCTTTTAATTCAATTGATTCATCTTCTAGTTGTGATGCCGCAGTACGGCGATCATTAGCGACAGTGGCAATTCCTACTGCGCCGAGTACTACACCTGTTACACAACCCTGTAATGAGAGAAATACTGCTAATAACGCAGCTAATTTTATCGGCTTAGCGTTAAACAACATCATTACGCTTGCTCTTCATCTTGAGGGAATAAAGTACGGTCAATAGCATCACACAAACAATGAATGGCTAATAAGTGAACTTCTTGAATGCGCGCTGTGCTCATTGATGGCACGCGGATTTCAACATCATTCGCGCTTAGTAAGCCTGCCATGTCACCACCGTCTTTGCCCGTTAAAGCAACTATCACCATGTCACGACTTAATGCGGCTTCCATCGCCTTAATCACGTTGTTTGAGTTGCCACTGGTTGAGATGGCCAGTAATACATCACCCGGTTGGCCTAATGCACGTATTTGCTTTGAGAAAATTTCGTCATAGCTATAATCGTTAGCGATAGAAGTAATCGTTGAGCTATCTGTGGTTAAAGCGATGGCCGGTAAACTAGGACGTTCGGTTTCAAAGCGATTTAGCAATTCTGAAGAGAAATGCTGCGCGTCACCAGCTGAGCCACCATTACCACAAGTTAATATTTTGCCATCGGCCAAAAGACATGACACCATCATCATTGCGGCTTTTTCGATTGACGGTGGTAGCATCTCAAGCGCATCAATTTTAGTTTGGATACTTTCGGTGCAACATTCTTTAATGCGTTCTAACATGTAATAACCTTTATTTTAATTTGGGAAAGCATTCTTAACCCATTGAAACTGATAAGGCTCAATTGAACCTGTAATGGCAACAACGTCAAAGCGACAAGCTTGTTGCTCAAAATTAATATGTTTACTCTGGCAATAAACCATTGCCGTTTTTATGATGCGTCGCTGTTTTGCTGGCGTGACAGCGGAAATAGCTCCACCAAAGTCATTATTAGCTCGTTGCTTCACTTCGATAAACACTAAGCTATTATTATCTTTCATTATGAGATCGATTTCACCGACTCGACAGTTAAAATTATCACAAATTGGCGATAACCCACGGTTTTTTAGATATGACTTAGCAATTTCTTCGTACTGTTGACCTTGTTTGCGCATCTTTCCAACATCCTTGTTGTGTACAATGATACTTTGTTTGCTATTTTAGCAGATGTTTATTTATTTTTTCTTTAATAGCTTGCCACGCTGATATTGCGCCCACGCGACTTCTCGGGTTATCTCGCCTTGTGGTGTTAGACGTAACTGTCCACTAAAACCGTCTAACGCGTAATCGGGGAAGTACTCCATTTGTGCCAGCATACCGATCAAACTATAGGCATCATGTCCCATGGCAAATAAACGCATTTGGCTTTGACTGATCTCTGGCCAAAGCTTTTTAATGTATTGTGGCGAAATAGCGGTTGGCTGTTGTAACAGCCAAGGGATTTCACTGACCGTTAAGTTATTTAAATGATTCAGCCCTTGTGGACTATTAAGGTGGTTATTACCACTTGAGCCAATATACACTGGAACTTGTGGCGCAAAAGCACTAACGGTTACTTCAATAGAAGGCATTAGCATGCTGGTTTGATTTGGGTTGGCGACCAGGTAAATTGCATCGATATCGCGTCTTGAGCGAGTTTCACTTTCCATTTTTGAGCCGACCAGCATACGCATATGATTGATACGTGCTTGAGACTTATTGGTTTCAAACATCTTTTCAATGGTTAACTTGAGGGTTTTATCATCTTCAAAGAAGAACGCTTCAACGGGTTTGATATCGAGACTTTCTTTATTTAAGGCAAGCCATGTGTCATTAAATAATGCGGCTAAGCGTTTGCCTTGCGCGGTATTTGGCGCAACAACAACCGGATGTTTTTTTCCCTGATTGAAGATGTATTCACTGCCTTGAATGGTTTCACTATCTTTATCTAATGAATAAAAATATTGTTGTGGTTGGCGCTGGTTATCACTGGTCTGATTAAGAAATAGCGTTGGCACCATTGTGAGCTGCTGTTTTACTGTCTCAACATTTTTCTTCAGCAAGGGGCCAATAATAAACTCTGCTCCTTGGTTGATCGCTTGTTCGTGTGCTGCTTGTGCACCTAATTCAATCGTATCAAGGACAATGAGTTCTTGTTCATTATTGTGTGCCATCAAGTTACTCACCAAGCCGTTTTGTACCGCTTGACCCAAGTGAGCATAACGGCCCGATAGTGGTAGTAATAATGCTACTTTTTGTGGTTTAAACTCTGATACGCTTACTGCTGTCACTAGGCGCTGTGGTAATTGATTTTTCGCCATATGATTTGGGTAATCAATAGCCCACTGAGTTAACCCTTTTCTTAATGCTTGTGGCGAATGGGTTGATTGATGGCTTAAGGTGGCTAAGGCAATCCAGCCCTGAAATTGCTTGTTATCATCACTGGTTGTAATTAAC
Source organism: Psychrobium sp. 1_MG-2023 (assembly GCF_030689115.1). Classification (NCBI taxonomy): domain Bacteria; kingdom Pseudomonadati; phylum Pseudomonadota; class Gammaproteobacteria; order Alteromonadales; family Shewanellaceae; genus Psychrobium; species Psychrobium sp. 1_MG-2023. Next base: position 139,200 of record NZ_JAUYVJ010000001.1, read on the forward strand.
TTTTCTGTGGGCACCTGAGAGAGGTATTGCCAAATATGTTGTTGTAACTGCTGCTGCGTTTGCTGATCTTGGGCGTAAGTATATGCAGTGAGTAACGTTTTAGTTGCATCAAGGTGTTGGGTTAAACGATGTTCAATAAGCGCTTGCTGTCGGTAGATAGCAATAAATTGTTGCGATGCTACTTGCCATTGTGGATTGATATTAATTGCTGACAGTGCTTGATTGGCTTTATTTTGTTCTAATAAAGACATGCTATAAAGAAGCTGGAACTCTAAGGTGTGCTGATCATTAACCATGGTTTGGCTAAATAGCTGGGCTTCAATTGATGAGATTAAGTCAGGTTGCTTGTCTTGTAATGCGGCACGGTAAGCTTGTAATTGATAAGTTTGCTTTAAATTACCAATCGCTTGTTCTGCGAGTGCTAAATAGTGGCTTGCTGCTTTATCTACTTGGCCTAATTGAACTTGGGCTACTTCAGTTTTTTGTACTGGTGGTGTTGAACCACAACCAATTAACCCTGTCGCTAAAACACCCAAAAGTGATAGTTGTTTTAGCTCTTTAGTAAACGAAAGTTTAAACACAATATTTGTCTCTGTTACAATAGTCGGTTTAGTGTATAACAATCTGTGCTCAAAAGTTAAATCGAGCGGTGATTATTGAGGAAGTTCATGGAATTATCTCCAGCAAAACTATATATCGTCCCAACTCCCATTGGCAACTTAGCTGATATTACACTGCGCGCCTTAACCGTTCTCGAACAGGTCGATATTATTTGCGCAGAAGATACACGACATACGGGTAAACTGCTAAGCCATTATAATATTAAAACACGAACCATGTCAGTGCATGACCATAATGAACGTCAGCGTGTTGATTCTTTAGTCGAAAAGCTAGCGCAAGGTCAGTCGATAGCTCTTGTCTCAGATGCGGGGACGCCGTTGATTAGTGATCCTGGTTATCATCTTGTGAATGGCATTCGTGCTGCAGGTTATGATGTGGTTCCACTACCAGGGGCTTGTGCGGCGATCACTGCATTAAGTGCCGCAGGGGTTGCTACGGATCGTTTTTGTTTTGAGGGCTTTTTACCTGCCAAGTCAGCGGGACGAATCAGCCAATTAACAGCATTGCAAAGTGAAACTAGAACCATGGTGTTTTATGAATCACCGCGCCGTATTTGTGACACTATCAATGAAATGCGCGATGTCTTCGGTGAAGAACGCCATATCGTATTAGCGCGAGAGTTAACCAAAACTTTTGAAACTATTCATGGTGCCCCAGCGAGTGACTTGCTTGAGTGGCTCAATAGTGATGAAAATAATCGTCGTGGTGAAATGGTTGTGATGGTGTCAGGCTATAAAGAAGACAGCGAGCAAATTGCACCAGAAGTCATCGATGCACTTAAACTATTGGCGACAGAGCTACCACTGAAAAAAGCAGCAGCGTTAGTGGCAAAGCTTTATAACCAGAAAAAGAATGCTTTGTATAAGTACGGATTGAGTATTGACCTGTAAACGTCTTGTTATTCATCGCAGTTAAGCTGGGCTTAACTGCGCATCGAATAAGTTTTTAAAAATACCTGCGTAATCAGTTAAAAATGCTTGTTGGCTTGGTGTCGTTTGCTGCTCGATATGCATCCCTAGCACTTCTGATAAGTCGTCAAAAGCTGTATCAAATTCGGCTACAATATATATCTTTTCTTGTGGCAATAACTCTGGGTGCTGTTTAAACAACAATGCCATCTGTTCAACCATTTGATAGCGAATGAACATTTTTACTGTTGTCGCATGCTTTTCTTGTTGCTCAGCCGGGTTGAATATTGATAAGTGTTCAGTTAAATATTCAATGAGTGACTGATATCCATCGCTTTGAATAACCATCTAAATACCTCGTTGTGTGCTCAAAGTCAGTATCTAATAAAAAAATTAATCAAACAAGCCCTATCAATGCTATTGTTCTATAGATAATTCGGATATAATCCGCGCCGGGAGTTGGTCAGGCAATCGCTGCGTTAACATTAAGTTTAACGGGGAGGAAAGTCCGGGCTCCATAGAGCAGGGTGCCAGGTAACTCCTGGGGAGCGTAAGCTCACGACAAGTGCAGCAGAGAGAATACCGCCGATGGCTCCGTAAGGAGAACAGGTAAGGGTGAAAGGGTGCGGTAAGAGCGCACCGGGCGACTAGTAATAGTTCGTTGCAAGGTAAACTCCACCCCGGAGCAAGACCAAATAGGGTTCCACTACTTTTCGAAGTTAATGCGTGGCTCGCGTTGGAACCGGGTAGGTTGCTTGAGCCTTAGAGCGATTTAAGGCCTAGACGAATGATTGTCCACGACAGAACCCGGCTTATCGACCAACTCCCACCTCATTTTTAGGATTGGGGAACAAGAACTTAGCGATGCTTCAAAGCGAGGTGTCCATCAATGTTCCACAAGCTGTTACACACACAAAATACTCAAGTATTTCATAAGCTGCCTTCATATCTCGAACAGCGAGGCAGTGTGTATTGCTTTCGATATCGATTACCTATCCCAATTTCTCGAATTATTAATTCAACAGAGGCTCCTCACGCAGGTAATTTCAGTCAGTGTATTATCGCTTTCATTCTTTTTTTGATTTTATTACGTGTTTTTTTATGAAATACGTGTCTTATTTTTATTCTTTGTTTAATCAAAATGTCACTTGAACCAATCACATTTTAATGTTCGAAGTGATTACCTTAAATTAGTCCGTGACTAAAATAAAAGAAATTGAATAGGCTTAGAAATGAAAACGAATCTTATATTATGCACTGCATTTGCGGCATCAATCTTATCTGGCTGTGTAACGACTGGCTCTGACAGTAACGTCGATCTGACCAATATTAACTTTAATGAGTTAACCTGTGAGCAAATCAGCCAAACATTCAAAGACTATAAAGCCAATGTGGATTCTGGTGACGCATTAACAGGATTACTTTCAATCGCTAGTACAGATGCGAGCGCTGCGGCAAATAAAGCCAAGTCAGCAGCAATGAACGTTTACCATCAAGCGAAGAAAACGGCTGCACCAGCGATTAAAGCGAAAGGGTGTAGGATTTAATTCCGCTATTTGTTTCAGTAACAATAGTTGTTTGGTATCTCTATGTTGATGCCTTTAAAGCCAGTGAGTTCGCCGCTGGCTTTTTTATCCCTTGAACTTTTCGATGAGGCTGTCTGCTTCGAATTATTCTCATTGTAGAAACCTCATCACTCTCAAGCCAGTTAATTAGTTAATTAATATTTTAAACACTTAGTTAACACATTAAGGAAAATAAGATGATACTCAATGATTTTTCTAAGGTCTTTGTCGGCATTATTGTGCTTTTATCTGTCTCTACAGGGGCTTTTTCTGCAAACCATGACATTGTGTTAAAAAAGGAGCACGGAGCTTTATCACCACTGTGGCTTAAAAAGAATGACAACAAAGTGAACCGTAAAGTTTATGAAGTAAATCACTCTTCTATCCCCGCATTAAAAGCATATATAAAAGAAACTAATGAGCTTTTTAAGCTTAAAAAAATTGATTTTGATACGATTCGTGCACTAAACCCTGAACTACTGTCACTCGCATATAATGGTACTGAGGCTGGCGATGTTAAAGCGCAATATAATCACCTTATACGCTCTGTGCAGCAAGTTATCGATGACAAAATCGCGAGAAAGCATCAAGCAATACGTGAGAGAGAACTTCTTAGTCAAAATTATGAAGCGCAATTAATTACCCTAGCTAATAATCAACGAGATTATCGCGCTATGGTGCAAGGAGTATATGATTTAAAAGAGCAAATAATTACTAAGCAGGCCCTTAGTAAGGAAGCCGTCAAGGAGCATTCTTCGCAGTTATCGAAGGCACTTAATCAGCATTCGGCATTAAATCGAGTTCTACAAGATAATCATTTTGAGCGCCCTAAAATGCGCGCTGGCGCTTGTAAACAAAATATTGTCACTAAGCCTCGCAGACTTGAAGTTGCTTATACCGTGCAAAACTTTTGTTTCAGTAGCAAAATTAGTGTTGTCAAAGACTCGGCAGAAGCTTTAGCGGGCGACTCCAAAGTGATGTCAGCGATAAAAAACAAATTAATGGCGATAGGGTTAGAGAAAATTAGACAAGGAAACACCTTTAACAAGCCACAAGGGCAACCGGGGTATACTCAGGAGATCAAAGGGTTCTCTCATGGTGGAATCGAATCGGTAAAAAAAGCCGCTAAAGAAAAGTACGGGCATAGTGAACGTGGTTTTGGGTTTGCCATCAAAAAAGTTGAGAAAAAATTAGCGTCAAATAATTATCAAATTACTTACCAGAAACAAAGGGTGAATGTTATTCCTAAAAAGGAGCTCATTCATTCGACAGGAATGAAAGCTTTAAAGCCATTGTCTAATGAATTGGACCGATTAATCTCAAAATATTTTGCTGCATCATTTGTTAACGCCATTAATGAATCGGTTAATGAGTTTATTACAGATCATGCGCTAATTGAGTTAGAAGAGTCTGAGAACATTTATTTAGTCAGAGACAGTTATGAAACTGATACTCAAATTGAAGTCGAATACTACCTTGTGAATCCTAAGGTTTTGCTAGAAAACCCTGCGATAAAAAAACACTTTGACGGTAAAAAAATACCTGTAACCGCTGCTGCGAAGGTCGGTAGTTTAGTCTTATGGCGGGGCAGAGATGTGAATCACTCTAGAATAGCCAGGCGTTTAGTCGATATTCTTTCTACAAAGTAACAATAACTTAAGCAATCGTTCTCATGAAGAGCGATTGCTATATAAGTCGTCATAAATGATTACCTGACGTTGAGGTGTAATTCATTATCTGTATAATCGTTTTTTTATATAGACGGTCATTAAAGTAGACTATGGGTATACACAATAATGATACGACTGATTTAATTAAGCAGTGGTCATTAGGCGATAAAGCGTCAGAAGAAAAGCTATTCACATTAACCTATCAGCAATTCAAAATGATAGCCCGAGATGCTAGAAGTAAATTACCTAGTAATGAAGGCCTCAATATTACGGCTAACCTTATTCATTCGACAACTTCATTAGTCCATGACGCTTATATCAAGCTTGCTCCCGGAGTTACTGAGAGTATTGATAGCAAAAAGCAGTTTTACTTGTTACTTAGTAAAGTTATGCGCCATATACTCGTTGATTATCATCGTAAAAATGAAGCGTCTAAAAGACAATACAGCAAAAGCATTTCTAACAATGAGCAAGGGTTAGAAGATTGCCCGTTAGACTATATTGCGATTGATAAGGCGATCGTTAATTTAACAAAAGACTATCCTAGACAAGCTGAAACCATACAGTTGCGCTATTTCCATGGCCTTAAAAACAAAGAAATCGCTGAACTACATCAAATATCTGAAAGTCTTGTTGATAAGGACTTAAAATTTTCTAAAAGTTGGATGCGCCTCCATGCATAAGGTCATGCCCCGAAATGTTACATAACAAAACTGACTTATTTGAGCACTATTGTAATATTGCTGAGTTGTCTGCAATAAAACAACATAACTATATCACTGCATTAAAAAAGTCCGAACCAGAGTTGGCAAGTAAGCTAAGTGCCTTGCTCGTAAATGATAGTGATTTAACGCAAGTTTTTAACCAGTCTATTCTAGCGCTAACAGATAGTGAAAGTGTGGTTAATGTGGGCGATAACATTGCAAATTATCAATTAACCCAGTCATTGGGGCAAGGGGGGATGGGGCAAGTTTTTAAAGCGGAACGCAATGATGGGAAAATAGAGCAAACAGTTGCGATAAAATTTTTGCACCCACTGTTTCAGCAATACCAATCCGGTCAATTGTTATTGCAAGAGGCACAGGCGTTAGCAAGCCTTAGTCATCCCAATATTGCTTCTATTTTGGATATTTCAGAAACGCATGATGGTAATACCTTTATTGTGATGGAATATATTGAAGGAGTCACACTTGATGTCTATTTACAAAAAAACAGCTTATCAATAGCTCAAAAATTATCACTGTTTAATCAAGTCTCTGATGCTGTTTTGGAGGCCCATAATCATCAAATTATTCATGCGGATATTAAACCTTCTAACGTTTTAATTACCTCATCAGGTCAGGCAAAGTTAATCGATTTTGGCGTGATGCAAGTGACAGAAGGTTTGCATAATAGTGCGCCTAAGTTCGTGACAGCTTATCTAGGTGCTATGACCGTGAATTATGCTAGTCCAGAACAATTGAATGGTGGTAAAGCAACGATCGCGAGTGATATTTATAGCTTAGGTAGTTTGTTATACTTTTTATTATCGGGTAAAGGTCCGTTTGAGGAGTTCGATGATACTTTGGCGCAAAAAGTTGAGCGTATAATGACGCAACGCCCGACCAGCTTCGCCATCAATGAATCGGTGATATTTAAATCCGATGTCATTGCTATATTACATAAAGCCTTGTCAAAAAAGGCTAATGAACGATACCGAACCGTTACTGACTTCATTAGTGATATTAACGCATTTCAACAGCATCAAACACTGTCGGTTAATGCCAATAATAGTCTTTTTAATACGTTTAAATTTATCTATCGCCATCGTATTATTAGCACGGCTTTAATCAGTGTTTTTATGATATTACTGGTAGCATTTTTCCAAATAAATGCAAAAAATGAATTACTGCTTAGTGAAAAGCATGCCTTAGAAAATGCGAATAAAGAACTAAAAAATACCTTCACTCAGCTTGATAAAAATATTTCGGAAGCGCACCTTCAAAGCGAAACTATTTACTTACCTGATCCTAACAATTTATCGTCTAAACAATATATTGAAATGATGATGTTAATGTTTGATGATTATTACTTCAAGAGTAATCATGGTGCTTATACTCTGGTGATTGATACGTTAATGGAGTGGCTAGAGGCACAAAAAAGCATTGAGCCATTAAGTTTTCATTTAGCAAAATACCGAAAAGTGTTAGCTGTTAGTGGCGATAGTGATAACTACGAAAGCGACCGTGAAATCTTGGGTAATATTTTAGCCTTAAAAACACCATTAAACGCAGCTGTTTTAGATTTACTTAGGTTCAAACGATTTACGATTAAGTTGCAACAAACGCATTTTATCCCTTTATTTATTCGTTTAGATAAAGAGTTGGTTAAATCAACCCTATCAATTAAAGAATTATTTTCTTTTCATAGTGCCGGTGGGGGGATTTATGCTGATAGTGATTCGGAACAGGCCATTTATCATTACCAAAAAGCTTATGAGTTAGCTAAGCGTAATACGGATGAGATAAAGCTGTGGACATTTATTGCTACATCTATTGATTATCGTACGGCACTTATTAACGTGAAAGGATTTGATGACGAGCAAGTTGTTGCCTTAACTGATGAGTTATATAAATTAATTAAACAGTCTAATGATAAGAAGCTAGATACGGGTAAATTGTCTCTAATTTTAGGCATCGATCTAAATCACTCCATGGAACATGTTGCTGACACTTTGCAAAAGTATGACATAACGTTTGAGTCTGCAATGAACAACGCTACCCAAAGCCATCCGCCAATACTGTATATTATTGGGTTGTATTACGCCTCGCTCGGCGAATATGAAAAAGCCATAGCCTTACATAAAAAATCAATGAAACAATATGTCAGCGATAGAGGGGGGGAGGACCCTTATTTGTTGTTCCGAGTTGCTAATATGCATTTAGCTGCAGGAGATGTTGTGACTGGGATGCGATTAATAGAACAGCAAATATTACCTCAGAGCGCCGAGCACTATGAATTAGATACCCTTGGTTACTTTCAAACAAGAACGTGTAAAAAACTAGCATTAATTGAAAATAGTCAGCGACTAAAAGATTTATGTTTTGATGGGTATAGTAACGTAGAGAAAAGCTTAGGGGAGGATGGTTATTGGCTTAAATTAGCGGCAAGTGGTGTTGTTGCTTGGTATACGTTACAACCAGCTAATGAGGCCGAAAATGATTATGTTAAGTTATTAGAAAGTAACTTTGAAAGTAATAATAACGTCAATAAAATGAAATATGGAACTGTACTGCTTCGCTATTACATCAGTCGAAAAGATATTGATAAGGCTATGTATTATCAAAACGAGGTTGCTATTGCTACCGAAGCGGACTATGGATCTGTAGATGCGGTTATTCGTTACTATCACCAAATAATGGTGGCTGAAATTAACCTGCTACAAGGCGATAAAGCAAGTGCGCTTGTTAAGCTCGATAGCATTAAGAACAAAATGTGTAGTTTAGGTGATAGTAATCCAAATAAAGTGAGGTATTTAGAGCTCCTAAATTTCCTTGGACAGCCTGATTGTATCAATTCGTAGAGATACAATCAGGGTGATACCTTTAGAGGTAGACTCAGCTTTTTTATTGTGTCTTATTGCGCTTGTTTGATTGTTGCTTTGGTGATTTTAATCTTGAAATCATCAGTACCAACTTGCACTAACTGCCCTGACATCACTGCATTAAAATAAGTATCATCATTGCGCGGAATGGCGACTTGTTTGTCTTTGAAACTACAATTCAGCATTGTGTCAGGTAATTTAACACTAGCTGCTAAACATGAGTGGACAACGTCATCGGTTTGCTCATTGCGTACAGACTGACAATAGTTACTGTCCAAGGAGTCTAAGCTACTTTCTGCGACCGCTTGTAGTGATAGCTGGTGTTTAAAGCGAGCACTGCCACATTCGAGAGCAAGCGAGGTTGTTATTTTATCTACATCTCTAAAAACACTATAGAAACCACCTTGTCGAGCTAAGCGAATGGATAGACTGCTTTCGCCTAAAATGGCATCAACGGTCTCGGGGGAACTTGCATTTAACCATGTCTCAAGTGAGGAAACGTCAGGGGCGATAAATGCGAGTTTGAACCAAGGGGAATAAGTAAAACTTTCTCCGGGCGAAATACCTGCGCGATCGTCTGTATTCCACGTATCAGCCCCCATACTACCAAACATTTCAGCTAAATGATTACAGTCACTATTGGCAGTGCTCAGTGTATAGCTACCACCGGTGAGGTTGTTAGAGGGTTCAACACTGATGTAGTTACCACGCCAAGGTGTTTGGTCTGAGTTAGACCACATACCATTAACGTAGATTAGGTTATTTAAACTACGCTCGGCATAAAAGTCACTTCCGCAAGATATACCATTAGGTGCTTCTAAGATTGGCTTTGCGGTGTTGTTATCCGGAGAGCTACCCGCACCACCACAACCACTAAGTACAGTAAATGCGACAGCACCCATTAAAATGTTTTTCATCATAATCCCTTGGAATGATAATTATTCACAGTGGTAGCTAAACTATCATAAAGTTAATAATTATACATAATGTATTGATATTTATTATGAGTTTGACGGGAATAAACTGACTGAGCACTGAACCAATTTAATTTTCTGTAGAATAAAAAAGGATCAGACGATCCTATTTTATATGTTTTAAATGGTGTTAATTAGACCTCATCGTATATAGCGACTTAATTAGCTTTCTTGGCGAATTAAATAATCAAACGCTCCTAAGGCTGCGTTCGCGCCACTGCCCATGGCGATGATGATCTGTTTGTACGGACTGTTTGTCACATCTCCTGCGGCAAAAACGCCTTCAATTGAGGTTTCGCCGCGACTGCCAGTGATAATCTCGCCGCGATTAGTGAGTTCAATATCGCCTTGCAAAAATTCAGTGTTTGGCATTAAACCAATTTGAACAAAAATACCTGCAAGTGTGACCTGATGATTCTTGCCAGTGATTCTGTCGTTATAATTTAAACCTGTCACCCGTTTGCCATTGCCAATAACGTCGGTTGTTTGCGCATTAGTGATAATAGTGACATTGTTTAATGACTTGGCCTTTTTAACTAATACGTCATCAGCGCGTAAAGTGTCGGCAAATTCTAATACGGTGACATGTTCGACGATGCCTGCTAAATCAATGGCTGCTTCAATGCCTGAGTTGCCGCCACCGATAACAGCCACCGGTTTTCCTTTAAATAAAGGGCCATCACAGTGTGGGCAATAAGCAACGCCTTTGCCACGATACTCACTTTCACCGGGCACATTCATTTCACGCCAGCGAGCACCTGTCGCTAAGACTACAGATTTACTCTTTAATACCGCTCCATTTTCTAAACTCACCTCAACTAAGCCGGTTTGTTCATTGCGTTTAACTTGGCTCGCTTTGTTGCTGTTCATGATATCAACATCATAATCACGGACATGTTCTTCGAGGCTGGCTACTAGCTGTGGCCCTTGAGTCGCTTTAACAGAAATAAAGTTTTCTATTGCCATAGTATCACTGACTTGACCACCGAATCGGTCAGCGACTAAGCCGGTCGTAATCCCTTTTCTGGCGGCATAAATGGCTGCCGCGGCTCCTGCTGGACCACCGCCAACCACTAGGAAATCGAAGTTGTCTTTTTCGGCTAGTGCGTTGGCTTGACGCTCACCAGCATTACTGTCGACTTTATTTAAGATATCGCTAAGTGATACTCGGCCTTGGCTAAATGATTCGCCGTTTAGGAAGACGCTTGGTACTGCCATGACGTCACGGTCAAACACTTCGGTTTGAAACAGTGCACCATCAATCATGGTATGTTTAATGTTTGGGTTAATGGCTGCCATCATATTTAATGCTTGCACCACATCTGGGCAGTTTTGACAGCTTAATGAAATATAGGTCTCAAACTCAAATGAGCCGTCAAGATTACGTACTTGCTCTATTTGAGCTGGCTCGAGTTTTAATGGGTGTGAACCGCTGTGTAATAAAGCCATCACCAATGACGTAAACTCATGTCCCATTGGTAGGCCTGCAAAGCGTATTTCACTACCTGTGGCAACGGACTTTACGATCATCGAAGGGTGACGTTCATTAGCTGCTTGTGGGGTATCGTTACCATTAGTGTGACTAACTAAGGATGATAGTTCAGTAATTTGTGCTACTAACTGGCTTAATTCTTGTGCCTTTGGGCTGTTATCAGTAAAGGTGATTAGCTCAACAGGTGTTTTTAAGTTTTCTAAATAGCTTTTTAATTGTGTTTGTAAGTTGGTGTCTAACATGATGGCCTCTACTGCTTGTTAATCTAAAGAAAGAGATGAAAAATGTGGTAGGCGTAAGGGCACGCCGTGGCAGTTACTGTCGTAGTGCGCCCTTATTTATTACCAAGCGAGGGTGTTAGATTTTACCCACTAGGTCTAAAGACGGTGCTAATGTATCGGCACCTGGTTGCCAAGCCGCTGGACAGACTTCGCCGTCGTGTTCTGCAACATATTGCGCCGCTTTGATTTTGCGAAGTAGCTCTGAAGCGCTGCGGCCTATGCCTAAGTCATGTACTTCAGCAATTTTGATTTCACCTTGTGGGTTAACAACGAAAGTGCCACGAAGTGCTAAGCCTTCTTCTTCGATCATCACACCAAAATTTCGAGTGATTGTCCCTGTTGGGTCACCGATCATCGGGTATTTAATTTTGTTGATAGTGTCTGACGTATCGTGCCAAGCTTTATGAGTGAAGTGTGTGTCAGTTGATACTGAATAAACTTCTACACCCATTTGTTGTAGCTCAGCGTAATGGTCAGCCATGTCGCCTAATTCTGTAGGACAAACAAACGTGAAATCCGCTGGGTAGAAGAAAAACACAGACCACTTGTCTGCAACGTCTTTGTCACTGACATCGATGAAATCGCCGTTGTGAAATGCAGTCGCGTTAAAAGGTAATAACTTACTATTGATAATAGATTGATTAGCGTTAGTGTTTTTTTCTGTTACGTTGCTCATGGAGAACTCCCGTTATTTTATAAAGCTGGTTATTAATTAAATTCAAATGAAACGCTTATAAATTGTGTTTCGTTGAAGACGGGATAATAATAGGGTGAGACTTATAATTAGTATAATCGATTAAATCTACTATCTTGATAGGTTTTGGCTATTTAAGGTTGGTGAGACTTTTAACTAATCTTTTAGATGGTGTATTTATAACGCTTGGGTTAGGATTAACTGTTTTTATAAACAAGGAGTTATCTTGATTGAGGTCAGCGATTTAAGTTTTAGCCGTAGTGATGGTGACAATAAGCTTGCGATTTTAAATGAGCTAAACTTGTCAGTGCCAGCGGCGCAGCGCTTAGCATTGCTAGGTGATAGCGGCTCAGGAAAGACCACCTTATTACATCTCTTAGCAGGACTGGTGCAAGCAGATAGTGGCTCTGTCGTCGTGAACGGTCAAAACCTATCCTTGCTGAGTGAACAGGAACTGGCGTTATATCGCCGCAAGATTGGATTGATTTTTCAGCACTATCAATTGCTCGACTGCCTAACGGTAAAACAAAATATCCTTTTCCAGCATCAGCTAAACTTTCCTGAACAAAGCCCCACAGAGCTCAATCAGCTGGTGAGCGACTTAGGCTTAACGAACAAGCTTAATGCCTTACCTCATCAACTCTCTGGAGGTGAACAACAACGTGTGGGGATTGCCAGAGCATTGTTAAATCAACCGCAGGTTATTTTTGCTGATGAGCCAACAGGTAATTTAGACCAACAACGTTCACACCAAGTGGTTAAGTTATTAACTGAGTTATGCATTGAGCGTCAAATTAATTTGGTCATGGTGACTCACAGCCATCAATTAACTGATTATTTTGATCAAGTAAAAGTATTAAAAGATGGTCGTTTTGAATAACGAAATTAAGCTGATTGTCAGTACGCATTTAGCGTTTTATCGCCGCTCTCCTTGGCTTATTTTATTATTCATTTTAGGGTTTAGCTTAGGCAGTGCCTTATTAACGGCGATCACCGGGCTTAATCAAGAAGCAAAAAATCGTCACCAGCACTCTTCAGCATTGCTTAATAATCCAGTGTCACATTTAATTGAGCCATTGACTGGTAAACGTTATATTGACGGCGCTTTATGGCTTAAATTACGTCAATGGGGCTTTACTCATGCGCAGCCAGTGTTACGCGGCCAACTTAACACGGTGCAAGGGCGTACTATCGCCATTCAAGGGGTCGATAGCTTATTGTGGTTTAATCGTCCCGCTTCATCGCCGCAACAAACCTCATCGGAACAAGGCTTCAAAGCTTTCTCATTGTCGACGTTAATTGTTGATAGGCAATTCTCTGCTCGGCTGTTTAATGCCGCTGGCGAGCAACATTTATTTAAATTACCTGATAAAAAGCAGCAACCTGATGTTCTCTTAGCCGATGATGTTGGACTCTGGGCAATCACTGATTTAGCGAACGCTGATTATTTACTCGGTGCCAATGGGCAGCTCAGTTATATTGAATTATCGCAATTGGACGACGCGCAATACGACAAGATCGCTTTGTTAATTAAAGGCAAAGCCCAGTTGGTTGAGGCACAGCAGCAAGAATTTGATGTGTTATCCGAAGCGTTCTTTTTTAACCTCACTGCGTTGGCGATGCTTGGCTATATTGTCGCGGCATTTTTAAGTTTTAATGCGATTAAATTAACCTTAACGGCGCGTAAAAAGCTGCTCGCACAGATGCATTTACTTGGCTGCACCCAGCGCAATATCACACTGAGCTTAACGCTTGAATTGATGGTGATAAGTCTAGTCACTGCATTGTTAGGCAGCTTAGGCGGTTACCTGATTGCTAATGGCTTGGTGCTGGATATTAATCGCACCTTAGTTGGCTTATATCAGCTTGATAAAGCCTTGGTGATCCATTGGCAGTGGTCAAATGTCTTATTAGGCTTTGCGCTTAATGTATGTTCCTTGTTGCTGATTTTGTTATCTCAAATGAAACAGGTGATCGATAAAACCAAACTACTCTCATATGGCTTAGTAGGGGGAGTATCGATGACGCTACTGTGGTTGCTGTATGCTGCGAACACCAAGTATCAAGCGCTCGTGTTGTGTTTGTGTATTCTGCTGCTGTTTATTTTATTAACCCCTAAAGTACTAGCGGCGTTGGTGGCATTGCCTGTGACATTGAATAATCCCCTAGCGCAGTGGTTACAAGCGGATACGCGCTTTCACCTAAAAGATCTGCATATTGCGATTATTGCCATTCTAGTGGCTCTGGGGAGTGCAATAGGGATGCAAATCATGGTGCACAGTTTTAGCGATACCTTAAATGCACACCTTGAAAAGCAGCTTAGCGCCGATGTTTATTTGCGTTCGAATCAATTAGAGCCACAATTGCGCCAACAGCTCGCGCAGTTACCTGAAGTCAAACAGCTTAGTATTTATCTACAAAGTGAGGGTAAGGTCAATCATTCACCAACAAAGCTTGCGAGCTTTGGTGACAGCTTTATGCACTATCAACATATTTCGCTAACATCTGGAGTGGCTGTGAGTGAGGGAAATTTTGCAGATGGCGGCTGTTTAGCCAATGAGCAAAGCAAGATAAAGCATGGTTTGTCATTAGGAGATAAGGTGCGTTTTGTGCAAAATGATACACTATTTGATTGTCGCGTCAGTGATTTTTTCTATGATTATGGCAATGCTAGCATGTTGTTTTTGACGCTAGAGTCAAGGCATCAGCAAGCTGTACTCAACAAAGATTTTTTTGGTTACTCTATTCGCTTAATTGACGATCATTCACTGGCTCAATTTAGTGAGCGTTTGATCAATGAATTTAAGCAAGATAGCACCAAGGTGTTGCCTAATAAAAGGTTTAAACGTTATGCCAATGCCTTGTTTAATGACACCTTCATGGTAACCAAAGCGCTAAATGGCTTTATGCTTGGGATCGCGTTATTAAGTTTATGTACCAGTTTGCTCAGTTTAAGTAATAATCAATTAAAACAATTAACGATCTTACGCCATTTAGGGGTCACGCAGCGGCAATTACTGGTGATGAAGTTATCGCAAACGGCGATTGTGGTGCTGTTTACAGCATTGTTTGCTATCCCTTTGGGTTTGGCGCTTGGTGTCGCGCTTTTAACTTTTGTGATGCCCATTGCCTTTGGCTGGACCATTCATTTTAGCCTTGACCTTCCCACGTTGTTATTGACCTGCCTGACGCTGGTAGTTGTGTCGGTGATTTGTGCTTATTTACCGATTCGTCAGCTTACTAATTTATCAGCTAAGGAGCAGTCATAGAGTGTTAAAGCGTGTGTTTATAGTGATTGCGGTACTCTTGCTTGCTAGCTGGTATCTGTATCAGCCGCAGCAAACAAAACCATCGTCTGCGGCATTGCAGATGGCTAGCGGTGAGCCTGTAACCAAAGGAAAGCCATTAAATTTTCCAGCCGATCATGGCGTTCACGCTGAGCAAGGCATTGAATGGTGGTATTTAACTGCGAACTTGACCAGTGACAGTGGCGAAACGTTTGGCGTGCAATGGACAATGTTTCGTACCTTGATGCCCAGTAAAGTAGAATCACAATGGTGGGATAATAACCTCTATTTTGCTCACTTTGCCGTGCAGCATCAGCAACAACATGTCGCATTTGAGCGTTTTTCTAGGGCTGGGCAAGCACAGGTAATAAGTTCGCCATTTAAGGCATCGATCGATAATTGGCAATTATCAAGCCTTGAGGATAGTTTTTTACCGCTTAAACTCACCGCTAGCCAAGATGACTATGCTGTAGATCTATCATTAAGTGATAGTCCAATGACTTTGCATGGTGATAATGGCTACAGCCAGAAAACCCAAAGTGGTCATGCTTCTTATTATTACAGCTATCCATTTTTAGCGGTGCAAGGTACCTTGACCTTTGGCGGCCAGTCATACCAAGTCTCTGGTAACGCTTGGTATGACCGCGAGTGGTCGGCCAGCTTGCTCGATAGAGACCAGCTGGGTTGGGATTGGTTTAGTTTGGTTGACTCACAATCAGCGAATAAAGGGTTGATGCTTTTTTGTATTCGTGGGCAAGCACAACGTTATGATTATTGCAGTGGCACACGTATCAACGCCGCAGGGCAAGCTACTGCTATTTCAACTGAGCAGATAACCTTAACGGTACTTGATACAGTGACACTTAATAATCGGGACTACCCAAGTCAATGGCAAGTTAAGCTAAACGATAGTCAACCTATTATCATTGAGAGTGTGACCAAAGATTCCCGTAATCAACTCACTATCCCTTATTGGGAAGGGCGAGTTAAAGCTACGGGAGGCTTTAATGGCAAAGGCTATGCAGAGCTAACAGGCTATTAGGGGCAATGTGTTAGTCGGTATGAGTTAACATGGTATCGTTAGCTATTTATTCTTTAGCTAAAAAGCTGAAAATGTTTGGTGGGTCAGTGGCTTTCAAGTTGAGAGTGGCAGTGTAAATTTATTATGGGAAAGTTAGATGATAAGAGCAGCGCAGCCGAAAGATTGCATTAGTTTAGCCGCGTTATCAATACAAGTGTGGCTAGAAACCTATGCCGTAGAAGGCATTCGCACCACATACTCAACGTACGCTATTTCAACATTTACTGAGTCGTACTTTTTAAAGCTACTCAACCATCCTGACTATCGGCTGTTAGTGAGTGAGATTGACGTTATTTATCAAGGGTATGTGTTAGTTAATCTGGCATCTGACTTTAACGACAACTCAAATGGTTTTGAAGTGGAGAAATTGTATGTACACAGTAAATTTAGTGGTCAAGGAATTGGCCGACGTTTACTGGAACAGGTCCAGAAAAATTATGGTGATAAGTTTTGGCTCTATACTTGGGTGGAAAATGAGTCGAATCATTTTTATCGCCATTTAGGGTTTACGAAGCTTGGGTTACTCAGTTTTGAGTTTGATGGCCAACAGATTGAAAATAATGTTTATGGTTTTAATGGCTTTCGCGTTTAGCGTTTAAAGCCCAATGAGGAAGAATAATTCATGACCGCTGCTTCAGCTCGCCGCATTATTGAAGTGGTTGATTACAACCCACAATGGCAACAAGCCTTTAATATTGAACAGGGCTTACTCAAAGGTGTTATAGGTAATAATGCGATTACGATAGAGCACATTGGTAGCACTGCGGTCGTTGGCTTAGCTGCTAAACCAATTATTGATATCTTAATTGAGGTCTCTAGCCTTGAGCTACTTGATCGAGTGAATGAAAGTATTGCAGAGCTCGGCTATGTGGTGAAAGGGGAAAATGGTATTTCAGGTCGTCGCTATTTTCAAAAAGGCGGTCACCAGCGTAGCCACCACATACATGCGTTTGTCGCAGATGACCCGCACTTAGAGCGTCATCGGGCATTTAAGGCGTACTTGAGTCATCACTCTGCTATCGCGCAAGAATACAGTAAGCTAAAGCAAGCAGCGGCTGTGGTATGTGATAATGATATGACACGCTACATGGCATTGAAAAATGACTTCATTGCGCACCATGAGACGCTTGCCGTTCAGTGGTTTAGACATTCATAGCATTTATTACCAGCATGCCACTGGTAGTTTAGTCCCCGCTTGGTCAATGGTTAATGCGGTGCAGCCTGTATCTGATGCTTGCGATGAGCCAGTTTTTGCGGTGGCTTTAATGGTATAGCTGGTGGCGGTGACATTTGACATGGCATAACTGTAATACTCGCTAACAGGCTGTTTAACGTCATTAGCTGCGGTTCCAAAGGAGCTTGCAAAGGACGTGTTTAATGTGCGCCAGTGCTCTTGTTCTAGCTGGATCTTTACCAAAGCGCTATGAGCCTCTGAACGGCGACTTTCTCTGATTGATTCTTGATAAGATGGCACGGCTATCAGGGTCAGAATAGCTACAATGGCTACTGCAATCATTAATTCAACTAACGTAAATCCTTGTTTATTTTTTTTCATCTGTTGCCCCTGTTTATTAGAGTCAGGCTTTTGTAACAAATTGAACACAATAGGAATTGACGTTTAAAGGATAACCAAAGCCATTAATAGGCTAGGCAGACACTGCTCCCTCACCATGCTATCAGCTCTCTTTAGTATATACTTAATATTACAAGGATGTTTTTTTCTAGGAGAGGGCGTCGTTATGTATTTCATTGCATTGATAAAAAATAGAGGTTATAGCCTCGTTGAAATGATGGTCGTTGTATCGATTGTCGTGATCCTATTATCTATTGCAATCCCATCCTTTCAAGATGATTTCAGACGCCAACGAATCACAGGCCTAAGTGATAATTTACATTTCTTAATGAGGTTAGCAAAAGCACAGGCCGCGAAACAAAATACAGATATATTTGTGGTATTTAAGGTGGACTCTGCGGATTCATCTCAATGGTGTGTTGGCCTGAGCGATAGCAATATCAATTGTAATTGTAATGTCCAAAACTCTTGCACCGCTGAAAATGTTGAGAGGATCTTAGAAAGCGCGGATTTTTCAGGCGTTCGATTGTTAACAGATAAGTCTGCGCTCACTGTTGCTGCTCATTTGGGGCGCAGCCAAGATTTGACCATTCATATCTCTTATGGTGATAAAGATGCAAAGCTCAAACATAATGCAATGGGATTAGATATCATCTGCTCACCTTCTGGTAGTTTAGTTAGGTACCCCAAATGTTAACCATACGCCTGCAGCAAGGATTAAGCTTAGTTGAATTTATGGTCAGCATTGTGGTCAGTATGATTGCAATGGTGTCAATCCTAGGGCTTTATACTATTGGGTTTGCCGTTGATCATAAAAGCGTTAAATTATCTCGACTCCATAATGAAATGACCGCTATTACTTCACTGTTAAGTGGTGAAATCAAACGGGCGGGTTATGTTGATAATGCCGAAAATATTATTTTAACTCCTCAGGCTAATGCCAATGCTAGTCGTTGTTCTCCGGTGATTGATGGTTGTAGTCCGTTGGAATATCGTACACTGTCGCTCTCGCAGTACACTGGTGAAATAAATAACTCTTGTATTATATTTGCTTACGATCAAGCACCTTTTGGCATGCTTGGTGATAATGATCGAATGGGTTATCGCATAAATGATGGCATCGTTGAAGTTCGTGCTGGTGGTCAAAATTGTAGTGGGGACGATTGGGAGCCGTTAACTGATATAAGCCTAATGCGTATTTCAAATTTTGCTTTTAATGTCTGCGGACAAAATGATTTAACACCAGCACAATGTGCTGACTTCTCATTTCCACCAACAGCAGCTGCCAATGATGTTTTTTTAGTGACTTTTACGTTTACTGCAACATTGGTAGACCCACGATGCTCGTTTGAGGCAACGGATCCAGACTGCATTTCATTAACTGCAACAGAAACTGTGATGGTGCGTAATGCTAGCTATAACTAACCCAAAACCTTTAACGTCATCAACAGGCGGAATAACTGTCACTATGTCTATTTTGTTGCTATTACTTGCCTTGGGTAGTGCAGTCTATAGTGCTAAATCAGAACTGATCGACATTAGAATTACCAATGCAGAGTATCGTAAAAATCAAGCGATTTTAGCGGCAGAATCAGGCTTATCACATGCGCTAGCGCATTTGGATAAACGCGGAAAGGTGCTGACGACATTAAATGAAAATGTCGGGGCAAACTCTTTTTCGGTATCGATTGCCGAGCTACTCGATGCGATGGGTGAGCCCGTCCAGTCTAGTTTGTGGGAAAACGATAGTGTATTAAGACTCGTCTCGACAGGTTTGAGTGATGATGCGAGTAGTACAAGTACTTTAGAACAGAAAGTATGGTTGCATGCCATTTTGCGACAAGTACCAGATTCTGCGATTACTGTGGCTGGTGGTATTGGGGTGGGAGGAAGCTTTCGCGTTGGAGCCAACCCGAATAGCAGCGGTATTGGAGTGCCATTGTCCATTTGGAGTGATTCACCCGTCACACTCACTGGCAACGGTGCGACTTGTGGTCTTGAAGAATACGATCAAGGTGCGTGTGAAGATAAACCTTATTCAGATAAGACCGCATTAAACGCAGATGTTTTTAGCGATACAAAGATATCAGCTGGGGGCAGTTTTCCTGATGATTTATTTGAACATACCTTTGGTATTCCGACAGCAGACTATATAAGGCTAAAAGAGCAAGCTGATGAAGAGCTTACTGACTGTAGTTCGTTAAATACAGCGAGTACTGGGTTATTTTGGGTTACCGGTGATTGCACGATTAACGCGGGTACAATTGTTGCGGACGCAAGCACTCCTATCGTGTTAATCATTGAGGATAGTGACCTCAAAATGAATGGTGGTGCTGTTATTTATGGCCTAGTGTATGTGTTAGAAACCTCGTTTGGTAGTGGAGGGAAAGTGAGTATGACGGGGAACGCCGAAATTAGAGGTGCGATTATTTCTGATCATGCCATTGATATATCCTCAGGGACTTTGGATATGCGTTTTGATGCCGAAGTTCTAGCAAAAATTGCCGATCCTGATAATGATATCTTTGCCAAAGTAGAATTAATTCCCGGTAGTTGGAAAGACTTCTAGTCTATAAGGTGATTTAAGAGGTAGTGCTTATGTCTTTTATTAAAAGAAAGCGAAATATGGGCTTTTCGTTAATCGAAGTAGTGATTGGTTTAGCTATTGCCACCGTTGGTATCATTGGCATTTTAGAACTACAAAAAGTGTTTATTCAATCGGGTAACGAAACAAATGCACGCATGCTTGCCATGCAATTGGTGCGCGAAAAGTTGGATGATATCAAACAACTTGATAGCTATGGTGACATAAATTCCGGAGCCGATAACGATCCTATCATTGTGCAAAATATTAGTTTTACGCGTCAATGGGAGGTAACAGAACGTTATTACAATAGTGGCTCTGAGCAGTGGCAAGAAGGAATAGCAGGGTTAGGGGCCGTACCGAATGTTGCTGATGGTAAGCGTGCTTTAGTTACGGTGCAATGGACTGACTTAGACGCAGCTGTGCAGCAAGTGGCACAGTCAGAAATTTATTCACGTATTTCTTTACATGATAGTACCACGCTTACCGAAAGCTTAGCTGAAAGTACTGGACCACAAATTCCCTATACCTCAGCACAGTCTCCAGAGAACCCATCAATCACCTTAATCGATGACACTATGACAGTAGTACCAATTGAGAATGTTGAATCAAAGGAAACCTCCAAGCCTGTGCCAACGGTGGATGCAAAAAATGGTAATAACCTGATTCAATTTGAAACCGTTGTCTATGATCAAGAAACTGATACTCAGAGCATAGAAGATTTTTCAACCATCAATTGCCGTTGTAAGTTTAATGGCCAAGCAAGCGCAAGCGCACCGACGTTATTAAAAATAGATGATGGAAAGTTAAGTAATGACGACGATTCAGGCCAGTTGATCACCAAAACGACAGGGACGGTATCGGTAAGTTCACAGCCGTTTCTTTGTAATAAGTGTTGTAAAGATCATCATGATACTGATGGTGTCAATGCTAAATATGTTATTGGCACCAGTAATAATCACTCACATTACTCAACCGCGCTAAGCAAAGTGCTCTCCGGTGATTATCTTGAAGCCTGTCGCTTTAGGCGGGTCAATGGTTTTTATGAGTTGGTCCCAGATTGGGTGCTGATTGATTTTATTATTATGCCGCAGAGCTTTTTCTTAGATGCGTCGAATGTAACAGCCTATACCTCTTATATTAAGTCAGCGGTGCGCGCTTATATGACAGGTATAGCTATCTCTAGTCTTGTAAAGCCTAATCGAGATCTGTCGGAAGTTATTTCTGGTACTCAGCAGTTAATTGCACGTGGTTTATATGTAGATATCGCGTCGCTTTCTACATCTGATGTAAATTTAATTAAGAGTGAGATAAGTAACAGCAACCCGAAATGGCTTGAAATGGTGCCTTTTTATGAGGTCAATCTGACTTTATTTGCTGATTGGTCATCCAGCGACACGGCGATAGCGACAGTGACCGAGGAACCCATTAATACGATTGTTGATGAGACATTGAATTACTATGGCACTTATTCGAGGGGTCGTATGACCACGTTGATTGATGGTGATGTAATGATAACGTCAACGATTAAAACGGATAATACGGGAGTCACAGGCAGTGAAGCAATTACGCCTAGTGTAGCCAATCTTAATGATAGTATTACGGTGAAAGTTAAAACTTCTAGTGCTGGAGAAAATAGTATTCTTATCCCGGTAAACTGCCTAACGCTTAATAACAAAGGGAAAAGCGCTGCTTGTCATGCTAAAGATACCAAAGACATTACTATCTTAGTGAATCCATCGAATATTAACTGTAACTATACGCCGCAGTCAGGTAACAGCACAGCATTCCTTAACTGCAGTAAAGTGCCGGATCATTGGAGTGGTCAAATTTCATTATCTAAAGCGGGTTATACCTTTAGTTCTAGTGAAACAAACTTTTTTTCATCAAAGTTCAACTTTGGTACAGGAGTGAACGAATTAGATCTCAATAAGGCGACGTTAACCAGTGTTTATTTACCTGTAACCATGAAGGATTATTAACTATTTGTCGTTATTGAAGTATTAGGGTAGTTTACAGTAATCAATTTCTTTAAGTAGCCACCACCTTGCGTTTATTAATGCGAGGTTTTTATTGGTTAGGAAGTACTGTAATGAACCTTAATCAAGTAACAATACCCGTTAAAGATCTCACTCAAGCGAACGCTTTTTATTTAAAGCTTGGCTTTATTCAAATCGTTGATACTCCTCATTATGCTCGTTTTGAATGCCCTGGCGGAGAGACCACATTCTCTTTGCTACTTGAGTCTAATGACTTTGCAAACGGGGCTGTTATTTACTTTGAACATGAGCAGCTCGATGACTGGGTGGCACAATTAAAATCTCAAGGTATAGTATTTGCACAGGATCCAGTAGATCAACGTTACTTGTGGCGAGAAGCCGTACTTTATGATCCTTCTGGAAATAAAATTAAACTCTACTGGGCTGGTGAGAATAGGCTTAATCCACCATGGCGCGTAGAGAAATAAATAACTCCCTAATAAGCGTATGCTTATATTTTAAACTTTATTACTTAGCGTTTAGCATTTTACAATCCAAAGGCTCACATGCATAAATCTATTTCACTATCTAGTTATGTTAAAAGACGTAATGGGCTACCTTTAGGGGCCTCTGGTTCGTTGCAAGCGATGTTGAAACGCTCGTTTGGGGCTGGTTCTTTTGATACCTTTTGGCAGTATTGGAACCCTATTTGGAGTTATTATTTATCTCGTTTTGTGATGAAGCCTCTAAGTCGGGTTCTGCCGTTTTGGTTATCGGTTATTGTGACTTTTTCTGTTAGCGGCGCGTTGCATGATGTTGTCGTTAGTATTATAAAATGGCAGTTAATCTTTGTGTTGACGCCATGGTTTACCTTAATGGGATTACTGGTTGTCACGTTAAAATATGCGCAAGTATCATATCTGGGATACCGTTGGCTTGTTCGTGCGTTAATCAATTTGTCATTGATTGGTACTAGTTTTTATCTGACGACTTTGTTCATCTGATGGTATGTCATTTCAATGGCGAAAATCGATGATTGAAGGCCAATTTTCTGCCCAGGTATGGTTGGTGCTTTCGCCGATTGCAGTTAAGGAGGTCGTCATAAATTCGATGAATATTTTAACCTTCACTGGCAAAAATTCCCGCTTAGGGTAAATTGCAAATACACCATTATCGGGTTGAGGTGGCCTGAAGTATGGGTAGAGAGAGACAAGTTCGCCACTTTCTAAGCCTTGTTTTGCTAGGAAGTGGGGCAATTGGGCAAAGCCCAAGCCATCAGCACACATATGTGCCATGGCCTCACCATCATCAGTAATATGACTACGAGATATATCGAAATGTTCATAATCACCCTGCTGGTTAGGTAAAAACACAGGTTGCAGTTGTTGAGTCTCTTTGATGCGAAAACCAATCCACTGATGCTGATGAAAGTCGTCGCGGCTTTTAGGTGTACCGTATGCTTTTAAGTATTGAGGGGAGGCACAGATCAAAAAATCCATTGGGCTAAGGCGTCGAGCGATTAAACGACTATCTTTGATGTAGCCAGTACGCAGCGCAATATCAATATCATTATCGATAATATCAACATGTAAATCATTGATCTCAAGTTCGAGTTTTATATCAGGGTAACGTAGGCAAAAAGCGCGTAATAACGGACGTAGATAAAGGTGGCCGTAACAAACTGCTGTGCTAATACGCAATGTGCCACTAGGACTGTCATTTAAGTGCTGTAACTCTTCTTCACAAGCGCTGAGATCTTGCACCATCTTACGCACGGTATCGGCATAGCGCTGACCTGCTGTTGTGATTCTCAGCTGCCGTGTCGAGCGTTGAAATAGGGTTAACTCAAGTTGAGCTTCAAGGCGTCCAATGGCTTTACTTACCGTAGAAGGGTCAGTGTTACAGGCTCTCGCTGCCGTAGCGAAGCTACCGCCATCGCAAGTGGCTAAAAATATTTCTAATGATCGTAGTTTATCCATCTGGTGAGTATAACAAACCAATTCGTGAATAACATTCATGGTTGTTAGGGAAAATGGTCTCTTCTTTTAAGTGCTCAAACACATAAAATGCCACTTAACCAATTCTGTTACCCAAAATGGAGACACTACTTTATGTTGCAACGCGCTAAATTCTTTAAGCTACCCGCGACTAGTTTAACCACCTATTTTTGCCTCGCTTTCATAGCGATGGCGGGTTTGTCATATATTAACTTTTTGCCAGGGGTGGTCAATGCCTTAGCTGGAGGGATTGGCTTTAATGAGGTGGAGGCGGGGGAGATTGTTGCCAGCAACGGTTATGGTGGTTTACTTGGCAGTATTATTGCCATTTTTTTAGTTCGTAAAGTTTCTTGGCAACCTGCGATAGTAGCATGCCTAGTGGGGCTGGTATTCATTGATATTACTACGGCTTGGATTAACCACTATGGCGTGATGCTGGGTTGGCGCTTTCTTGCTGGCGTACTCGGCGGTTTATGTGTGGGGGTTGCTTTTTCTGTACTTGCTCGAATGAGCAACCCTGACCGCGCTTTTGGTGCTTTGTTGTTTGTACAGTTTACGATTGGCTCGATCGTGATTTCGATACTACCGGGATTGGAAGCGCTTGTTAATGCCTATGCCGCCTTCTACATCATGGCAAGCATCTCGTTACTGAGCGTCATTATTATGCTGCTCCTTCCTGCGTTGACCTTAAATGACAATGTGACTGAACGTACAATGACCTTATCGGGTGGCCGCGCTCAAGTCGTCTTGTTATTACTCGCGATTACTTTATACCAAGTCGCTGCGAGTGCTATTTGGGCTTACGTTGGACTGATTGGTCATAATGCGAGTTTTAGCCCAGATGACGTTACCCTGTATATCGCAATTACTGGCCTGTTAGGGCTAATTGGCGCAATGCTGCCGGTGATTAATGGTAAGCGTTATGGGCGTTTATATTGGGTTGTTGGTGGGCTGGTTATGTCGCTAGTATCGGCGTTATTGCTGAGTGTGTCTCAACTGAGTTTGCTCAGCTACGTGATTGCTATGGCATTATTATTTTTTTCATGGCCAGCGGTTTATTCCTATTTATTAGCAGTTACGGCAGAGTTGGATGAAAGTGGCCGCCTTTCAACCATTGCGGCGATGGTCTCGTCTGTTGGTCTAGCCTCTGGGCCCCTCCTTGCTTCCGCATTACTTGATACTGGTGATTATTCAACGATGCTCTATAGCTGTGCGGTGTTTTTCTTGGTGAGCTTGCTCTTGTTATTAAAGCCAGTTAGAGCACAAGAACAAACGCATGAGGAGCAATCGAGTTCTGATTTATCGTCACAATACCAATCATAGGGCATGACCCTTATCCGCTATCGTTTGTTATTTATGTATTAATAAAATTATTCTACTAAGGAGCCTATCATGATTCGATTTATGTTTAATAAAATGCTGCAAAGCATGAACCGCCGATACGATTACGATGTACGCTATATGCAAGATATTTTAAAGAATGACTTAGGTGCATTTTTAAAATTTATGGGCTTTCAAACGATGTCATCTCATTCAGGGAGCTTGCCCGCTGAAGCGTTATTTGCTGCGAGATTGAGAGCAATTATTTGGGATGACTGTGGACCATGCACACAACTCGTGGTTGATTTGGCACTGGAAGCTAAGGTGAGTCCAGAATTGGTGCGAGCGATTGTTGACAGAGATCTAAGAAAGTTAACTGAGGAGATAGCAATGGTGGTGGAATTTACCGAACTGGTGTTGCAACATCACCCTGAGGCAGATGACCTTCGAGAGAAAATTGTCGCGCTATGGGGCGAAAAAGGGCTGATTGCAATTGGATTTGGTATTAGCTCGAGCCGAGTTTACCCAGCGCTAAAATACAGCTTAGGTTATGGCAAAACGTGCAGCCAGGTAGTCGTTGAAGACCTATCCCTTGTGCCAAAGCGTCAGTCGCCTACGAGTGAACAGGCTACCTTGAGTTAACCCCTTATTAATGACTAGATATTCTTTAGTCTACCCTGCTGGAGATAACAATTAAGTGTAGTGATGAATTATTGCTATCTAAATTAATGTTATATAAGGCATTTCATTTTCTTGTTATCAACTGATTAGCAGATGTCTGTCCTGTTAATAGTGGCA
Organism: Psychrobium sp. 1_MG-2023; assembly: GCF_030689115.1. Classification (NCBI taxonomy): domain Bacteria; kingdom Pseudomonadati; phylum Pseudomonadota; class Gammaproteobacteria; order Alteromonadales; family Shewanellaceae; genus Psychrobium; species Psychrobium sp. 1_MG-2023. The sequence goes on from NZ_JAUYVJ010000001.1 coordinate 165,607, forward strand.
AGAATAGGCCTGTTACATTTCGTCACATTTGCGCAAAACTTCTGACAGAGTTTCGTTGTTCACTAAATAGACGCATTGAACAATAAAACTAATAGAAAGGAGATCATATGCAATTATTTAAGCGAACCCACGGGGCGGAGCAGCCCTATTGGCCAGCAGGCCCTTTTAAAATAAGGTTGCCCTTTGTCCATTATCGCTGGGAAACCCCAGAGATGATTCAAGGCTTATTTATGTTTGTGGTGGGGCTTGCAATGATCCCTTTATTGCAAACTTATCTCGGTATGCCTTATGAAGCGGCACTCGCTTTTACTTTTGTCGCTGGCTTTTGCTATATCCTGCCATCGTTGCTTGGGGTGCCGCTGGTGCCGGGTTGGATCACTCCTGCTATTCCCGTGGTGTTGTTATACCTAAAAGGGTTTGAGCCAGGTCCTGAAGCGATTAAAGCACTCTTTGCCTTACAGATCGAAGTATCACTAATCTTCCTCTTCCTTGGCATCACACGATTAGGGTCAAAGTTGGTGGACTTTATTCCTAATTCGTTAAAGTCGGGGGTTATTATCGGCGCTGGTATCGCTGCAATGATGGGGGAGTTAAAGCTAGGCGGTCGTATTGACGCTACCCCAATTTCATTAATCGTTGGTGCAGTTATCTCAGCTTACGTCTTGTTTTCTTTGTCATTTAAAAATGTGATGCAAGGTAATTCATTTGCCAAGAAAGTAGCAAATTTCGGTATGGTACCGGGAATGATTATTGCGATGCTTGTTGGCTGGGCTGTCGGGGAATATCCAACCCCTGAAATTCAATGGGGCATTACTCAACCTGACTTTGCCCTGATGTGGCAATACCTCACTTTTACTGTTGGCTTTCCGGGGTGGGATGTCTTTTTACTGGCGATACCGACGGCGTTAATTGCCTATGTGATTGCGTTTGGAGACATTATTGTTGGCTTTACGCTAGTAAAGCGTGTTGACCATATCCGTGATGACGAAAAAATTGAAGAAAACGTTGATCGTGTTCACTTAGTCACTGCGATTCGAAATGCTATTCATGCATTCTTTGCGCCTTGGCCGGGGTTAGCGGGTCCATTATGGACTGCTGCTCATGCGACGGTTGCCGAGCGTTACGCCATGGGTAAAAAGTCGATGGACTCTATTTATAGTGGTGGCGGTACCTTCTGGATTAGTGGTTTGTTAGCCCTGTTTGCACTCCCACTAGTAACCATTTTTAAACCCGTGTTGCCGATTGCATTGTCATTAACGCTTATCTTAACCGCTTACATTTGTATCATGGTCGGTATGGAACAGCTTAAAAACTCAACTGAACGCGGTGTCGCGGGAATCGTTGCTGTGACATTAGCGATGCCGGATCCAAAGTCCACTGTTTACGCGGTAATAATCGGTTTAGTGTTGTACTTCTTAATCGAACGCCCACGTTTAATGGGTAAACATGACATGCAAGATAATGTAATTTTCGGTGATGAAGGGTGCGACTCTTCTACTGCCACTGACGCTGGCAAGTCATCTTAGGGAGTAGAGCATGAGTAATAATATTTTTGAGCAATATTTAGAACAAAACCAAGCGAACTATGTGGCGCTAACGCCGGTTTCCTTTCTAGAGCGTGCCGCCTTTGTTTATCCCAATAATACAGCAACCATTAATGGCGATATTCGACGTTCATGGCGTGAAGTATTTGAGCGCTGTTGTAAATTAGCCAGTGCGTTAAATAAGCGCGGGATTAACCGAGGCGACACCGTATCGATTATTGCGCCAAACATTAGTGAACATTTTGAGGCACACTTTGCGGTGCCGATGAGTGGTGCGGTACTGAACTCGATCAACACCCGCCTCGATGCCGAAGCCATTGCGTTTATTCTAGCGCACGCGCAAAGCAAGGTTTTAATTACCGATAAAGAGTTCAGTGCAGTAGTGAAAAAAGCAGTGCGAATGCTACCGACCCCACCATTGGTGATTGATATTAACGATCCTTATTACACCGAGGGAGAGCTCATTGGCAGTCTTAGCTATGATGAGCTTCTTGCTGAGGGGGATAGTGACGTTGAGTATTTCAAGCCAAGTGATGAATGGGATGCTATTACGCTAAATTACACCTCAGGCACCACGGGCGATCCTAAAGGGGTGGTTTATCATTATCGCGGCGCATACCTTAATGCGGTAAGCAATATGATGTCTTGGGGGATGACGGACCATCCGGTGTATTTATGGACGCTACCAATGTTTCATTGTAATGGTTGGTGTTTTCCGTGGACGATCGCTGCGACGGCTGGCACCAGTGTCAGCTTACGTCATGTACGTGCCGAGCCTATTTTTGAGTTAATTAAAACCGAAAAAGTTGGCTATTTTTGTGGTGCACCCATAGTGCTAAATATGCTTAATGGTGTGGATGTATCACTTAAATCCGATATTAATCATACCGTTAAAGTAATGACGGCCGGTGCACCACCGCCAGCTGCTGTAATTGAAGGAATGGAAGCGTCCGGTTTTAAAGTGACTCATGTTTATGGCTTGACTGAAACTTACGGACCGTCGGTGGTTTGTGCGTGGCACGATGAGTGGAATGAGAAAAACAGCGAGCAGCAAGCCAAGCTTAAGTCTCGTCAAGGCGTTCGCTCACCGATGCTTGATCAATTGATGGTAGCTAATCCTGATACGCTCGAACCCGTTCCACAAGATGGTAGTACTATTGGTGAAATATTCATGCGCGGTAATTTGGTGATGAAAGGGTATTTGAAAAACCCGTCAACCACTCAAGCGGCTTTCAAAGGGGGATGGTTACATTCAGGCGATCTGGCGGTTTGGCATAGCGATGGTTATGTTGAGATTAAAGATCGCTCTAAAGATGTGATTATTTCAGGCGGCGAGAATATCTCCAGTGTGGAAGTTGAGGATGTGCTCTATCGCTATCCTAAAATTCAGGAAGTGGCAGTCGTGGCCAAGCCCGATAAAAAATGGGGGGAAACGCCTTGTGCCTTCGTGACTCCAATACCAGGTAGTGATATCACTCAGAATGAAATCATTCGTTTTTGTCGTGACAATATGGCGCATTTTAAAGTGCCTAAGACCATTGTTTTTGGTGACTTACCAAAAACATCAACTGGTAAGGTCCAGAAGTTCCTTTTGCGCCAGCGCGCAATTGACTTAACCTAGCTTCTTACCAAGGCTGGGGCGTAGTAATTGTCGCACTGGTGGTGGCTCTCAGATTATTACGTTTTTGGGTTGTGCTTTTTAGCACAGCCCCTTTTTGGTTTAAGCGTAAATAAGCATTAAGGAATTGATCTTTAATATTTCTTATTAGTGATTACTCATATAGTCTTAATTCTACTCTATCTTAATCGGTGAATCATGTTGTTACAGCGAAAGTTATCTCATGTGTTCTTCATGACCATAGTGTCTATTTTGTTGGCCTTTTTTATCGTGATTCATTGGTACTCTGTTCCATTAATCAATAAAGAGGTGTTTGAGTCAGAACGTAACGCTAGTCGTCTGGTGCTCAATAATGTGTATGAGTTAGCGGATAAGATGCATTTGACGCTTGAAGATTATCAAGCTCAAACAATCACTGGACATAAGAAAAGAATGCAAGCGGTGGTTGATCTAAGTGCCGATTATATCGAACACTCTTTGTTTCGCGCCGAGCAGCTTGGTATTTCGCGTTCTATAGCTCTTAGTCAAGTTTTTAGTAGCTTGCGTGATTTCGATTACGACCAAACAGGGTATGTTTGGGTAGCGAATAAAGATGCATTTATGTTGTCCCATCCTGATCCTACATACCACCAGACGGATGCGTCAGCACTCAAAGACGTGACTGGTACATTGATTATTGCTGAAGTCATTAAGCAGGTGTCAAAGCAAGGGGATGGTTTTCATCAGTATTTTTGGCAACCAATGGGACAGAGCCAAGCCTTAGAAAAAATTTCTTATGTTAAATACTTCCCACAGTGGGATGTATTCATTGGTACTGGTGTTTACCTAAATGATATTGACGCAGAAGTAGAACTTAAGCGGCGAAAATTATTGGCTGAATTACGTCAAAATATGCGCGAGATTGAGATTGCTAAGACTGGGTACTTATTTATTTTCGATCAACAAGGCGATATGTTGGTGCATCCGAATGCCAATATTGAGCAAACAAACGCACTGTCTTTAAAGAATCCACTTACAGGGCAATCGATTCTTGAGAATTTGATGGCGATATCCGATACGGGAAAAGAGTTAGAGTATCGGTGGGATAGGCCCGATGACCCGAACAACTATAGCTACAATAAGCTATCGCAAGTACGCTACTTAGAACAAGCAGGTTGGTATATTTGCTCGTCGGTGTATGTCGATGAATTGCAAAGCAGTGGGCGGTTACTCAGTGAACGAATTATTACCATTGGTTTGATTGCTTTGTGTGTAGCGATTATTTTGGCTTTTATCTTTTCTTATTGGATAACGCAACCAATCACTTCACTTGCTAAAGCGGCTCAGGCGATCAGTGAAGGTGATCTCACTGCGAGTCATGAGAGTGCAGCTAAGCGCAAGGATGAACTGGGCGTACTCAGTCATGCATTTGATAACATGGTTGGACGGCTGCGAGACAATATTGAAACCCTCGATTTAAAAGTTGAGTCGCGCACTAAAACATTAGCTAAAACGAATGAGCAGTTGCAACTGGCCGTAGAAGAAAGTCAGCAAGCGCAGCAACAATTAACACAAGCGCAGCGAATGAATGCTGTGGGTCAGCTTGCTGGTGGCTTAGCACATGATTTTAATAATTTATTAACCATTATTTTAGGTAACTTAACTGCCGCTCAACAGCGTTTTATTGATAATGATGAGTTACAAAAACGCCTGAGTCCGGCGATTCGAGCCTCAAGGCGAGGCAGTGAATTAACCAGTCGTCTGTTGATTTTTTCGCGTCGTCAATCGCTGGTGCCACAGTGGGTTAATATTATCGACTTAATTAATGATACGGTGACACTAGTCAAAGGCTCACTCCCAAGGTCAGTCAAGGTCGCAGTGCAGCTAAAAGAGCTAGAGTTATACGCTTATATCGATTCAGGGCAATTTGAGAACTGTCTTATTAATATGATATTAAATGCTAAAGATGCGCAGCCTCATGGTGGTCTAATCACGATTAAGCTCACTCAAGAGAATATTCTTGAGCTGTCTGATTTTGATGAGCCTGTGCCTGCCGGCGAGTACTTATGCTTAGCTATTTCCGATCAAGGTTGTGGCTTTTCAAAAGAGAACATCAGTAAAGTCTTTGAACCATTTTTTACCACTAAAGAATCAAACCGAGGAGCGGGATTAGGGCTCAGCATGGTCTTTGGTTTTGTTAAGCAGTCTCAAGGGTTTATCCGAGCGAGCAATAATGCTATAGGTGGCGCTTGTCTAACGATTCTCTTACCTGTGATAAAGCGCTCCCCTGAGTCGTTTGATGTTACTAGCAATGATAATTTCATCAGTTTAGGAGCTTTTAAAAACAAGTTAGTATTGCTGGTTGAAGATGATCAAGATGTCAGACAAGTGGTGAGAGAGCAATTAATCTCGTTTGGTTTTAATGTCATTGAAGCCAGTGATAGTGATGAAGCCATTTTATTGATAGAAACCATTAAGGGGCTTTATGCCATGGTGTCAGATATTAGTATGCCGGGCCAATTAAATGGTTTTGAGCTCGCACAGTTATTCACGTCGAAAGTTAATAGTCAAACAATTGTCTTAATGAGTGGATATGCTTATGATGAAGGCGAAGATGTGCAACTGAACCGCTTTCCATTATTGCAAAAACCTTTTGCTGCTGATGAGCTATTAGCTGCCCTGTGTTCACAAGCAAAAGAGTCAACATAAGGTCTAGATTGAAGTGAAAACTAAACCACTGATTTATATTATTGATGATGAGCCTGATATTTGCGAGCTAGTGGCCCAAGAGTTAGAGCGTTATGATTTTGCTACTCAATCGTTTTATACAGGGGCACAGGCGATGCAGGCCTTTAATCGTCAGTTACCCGCCCTATGTATCATTGATCTAGGTTTACCTGATATGGACGGCTTAGCGTTGGTCAAAGAGCTTTATGAAGATAAAAAAGTTGGTGTGATGATTTTATCGGGCAGAAACAGTCTTCCGGACAAGGTGCTTGGGCTTGAGCTGGGGGCTGATGATTATATTAGTAAGCCCTTTGATGCACGTGAGCTTGTCGCACGAGTAAAAAGCATTGTGAGGCGCTTAGACCTCATGGAACATGTTAATGGAAGTAGTCAGAATAAAGTGGTGGCACGATTCGCTGATTGGCAATTTAACAGTCAAACGCTGACACTAAATCATGATAATGGTGACAGCCTGATGTTAAGCAGTGCAGAAGCTGAAACCTTATTATTATTTTTACGCGCACCACAGCAAATCCTATCTCGTGAGCGCTTACTTGATGAGCATGCTAGCCCCTTTGATCGTTCAATTGATGTACGGATGTCTCGACTGCGTAAAAAAATTGAACTTGACCATAAGAACCCGCGAATTATTAAAACAGTGTATGGTGCGGGCTATATGTTTGCCCTACCCGTGAGCTGGCAGTAACCGACTGCGAGTCTGTTAATGCTTTGTTTAACACCTTGCTGAGAAGACGGCTAAGTCCGTTGTTTATTTTCCCCTCCGTTTGATTTTACATCGATTACTAACCTTATGGGTATTGCTACTCCAACTTAAAGCTAAATTAATCACATACTTTTAGTAGGGAATTGAGCTAGATCAAAGACGCATTGTCCAGAAAGAATAATAATATGACAACATTGGGATTTACTACCTTAATTTTACTTAAGATATTCTTTAGCAAATTCATTACGAAATTTATAAAAGTTATTGTTTTATAATTATTTATATTCGACTAATGAGTGAATCTTTGGTTTGCTTCTCAATAATAACTTATATATTTTAGTTGGGTTATTCGGTTAAGAACATAAAGGGCTTTTGATAGCTAATGCACGTTGTACAAGATAATAAGCTACTAAAATTAATTAAGATTGTTCCGCCGCTCATCGTAATTACTTTTGCGATCCTCACTAATGCCTTTTTGATTAAAGATAATCAAAGTCAGCTGGCGCAAGACTTAGCGACATTACAACAAGACTTTATTGAAACCGAAAAAAGCGTGATTAAAGCGCGGGTGATTCAACTAAAAAAGCAGATCAGTTATGAGCGGAGTAGCACCGAAACTTTGCTCAAAGAAGATATCAAACAACGTATCTATCAAGCCCACCAAATTGCTTCAAACATTTACCAGAATAATAGCCATCTGCCAGAAAAGCAGATTGTTGAAATGGTTAAAGATGCGTTAAGGGACATTCGCTTTAATCAGGGCCGAGGCTACTACTTCATTTATACCATCAGTGGTAAAAATATATTACACCCCGTACTTCCTCATATTGAAGGGCTCGAGCAGTGGGACTTTCAAGATGTGCGGGGCAATTATATCACCCGAGATATGGGGGATATCATCAGTCGTAATGGCGAAGGTTATTACCGTTGGTGGTTCGTTAAACCATTAAATAAACATCAAGAGTTTGAAAAAATAGGCTTTGGTAAATATTTCGCCCCGTTAGGTTGGTATATTGGTACAGGAGAGTATTTGGTTGATGTTGAAAATGATATTAAGCAGAGGCTACTAAAACGTATTGATAAAATGAATGAGCGTAACGATGAGTATATGTTCATTTTTAACCAAAAGGGGCAAGTGCTTTCACATGCTAACTCGGCTTATCATGGAACTAATCGATTAAATGTACGTGATGAAAATAATGTGTCATTAGTTGAGAGGCTGCTTAGTGTTGCAGAATCTAATTCGAGTGGTGGCTTCTTGCAATATATGGCTTCATTGCAACCATCAACAGGGTTGCCTGCAGAGAAAATTAGTTATGTCACTAAGCTGGATAAGTGGGACTGGATCATTGGGTCTGGTACTTATTTAAATGATATTAAAGCGTATATTTTACAGCGTGAAAGGGTGGTTACTGAACAAAATAGACAGAGTTTGAACAAGCTACTATTCTTGGGCTTAGTGGTCACGTTGTTTTTTGTCATTTTATCCTTTGTTGTTGCTAACTATTTGGCTCAACGCTTTGGAGACTATGAAGAAAGAATTAGCCAGGATTTTAATGAGTTGAACAAGGTTAAAGAGTTGCTGGAGCATCAAGCGCTCCATGACACCTTAACGAAATTGCCAAATAGAGTGTCATTAGATCGCCAAATAAAAAAAGGCATTGAGCGCTCTAAAGCGACTGATAGTAACTTAGCGGTAATGTTTGTTGATTTAGATGACTTTAAGAAGATCAATGATCGCTATGGTCACTCGGTGGGGGATAAGTTATTAGAAGTCTTAGGTGAACAATTTGAAGGTTTATTAGCCGAAGGTGATACCGTTGCTCGATTTGGTGGCGATGAGTTTATCTTTTGTTTCCCCGACTTAACGACCTACGCTCAAGCGGAACGAAAAGTTGATTTAATTCGAGAGGTATTCACTCGAAAATTTGCTATTGATGGTAAAGTCATTTATTCGACTTGTAGTGTTGGGGTCGCAATGTACCCTGATGATGGCGATGACCCTGAGTTACTGATATCTAAAGCCGATATTGTGCTTTATAAATCAAAGAGCACCAAAAAAGGTCACTTCCTATTTTTTAATCCAGAGATAAACACACAAGTTCAGCGTGATTTATTATTAGAGTCAGAACTACGCTCTGCTGTTATTAAGCAGGAGCTTAGCGTACTTTATCAACCGCAAATCGAAGTTAGTAGCGGTAAAATTCAAGGTGTTGAAGCGCTTGTACGTTGGCACAATGAATCTTTAGGGCACGTTTCTCCAGCTGAGTTTATTCAAGTGGCTGAAGATATAGATATTATTAGCCAAATTGGTTTTTTTGTTATCGAACAGTCTCTTCAAGATATTATGACTTACAATCAAGGAGTAAAGGAACCACTCCAGTTGTCTATTAATATTTCGCCAAAGCAACTAATGGAAGAATCGTTCTCTCAGAAACTGTTTGATTTAACTAATCGCGTGGGCGTCGACCGAAGTTTGATCACGCTCGAGCTCACCGAAAATGCATTGATCAGTGATTTAAATAAAGTAAGACCAATTTTACAAACATTACGCGATAGTGGTTTTAAGCTTTCACTGGATGATTTTGGAACAGGCTATTCGTCTTTAAGCTATTTAAGTAACTTGCCGATGAATGAAATCAAGATTGATCGCACATTTATTGATAAGTTTTTAACTAATAAACAAAGTGAATCGCTGGTTAAAACTATTATAGCGATTGGGGATTTTTGTGATTTGGCTGTTGTTGCGGAAGGGGTTGAAACACATGAGCAATATGAGCGTTTACAACAATATCAATGCCATTTAATTCAAGGCTATTACTTTGATCGTCCACTCTCTTTAAACCATTTAATTGAAAACTATCAACGGCAAAAGGTTAACTTGTCATAAAAAATGATTTATGTTTGATGATATGGGATTTAGGCGATTGGATCTCAAAAAGGGATTAGATGGTTAAAAAGTTATTTTTTATAGGGATGATTCTATGGGGACAGGCTGTTTCTGCGAGTACCGTTGAGATTGCCAGTTATTATATCCCAGGCCTTATCGAAGATGAGCATTCAGGTTCATTGGTTCAATTACATCAAGAAGTTATTAAGCGAGCACAGTTAGAGTCAAAATTAGTGATTATGCCTGCTAAACGGGCGCAGTATTCCTTTAAGAATGGTTTGATCTCTGCGTTGTTCCCTACACTTCGCGATAAACTACCGTTACCGATTGAACAAGTGATTACCTCAGAACCTTTTTGGTTAAAGAAAATCATTATTTTTAGCCGAAAAGACTTCCCTCTAATGACTGTTGAGCAGTTGAGTGGTAAAAAAATTGCTGCGGTTCGAGGCTTTAGTTATGGTGATAGTATTGAGAATAATCCACAAATTAAGATTCACTATCAAAAAAATGATCACCTTAATATAAAAAGCTTAATGGCTGGTCATGTGGATGCCATTATTGGTGATAATGTTTCAACGGTTTATGCTTTGCAGCAAAGTGGTCAGAGTCAATATGTAAGTTATAAAGACTCTGATGTAATTGATGTTCTTGATGTGTTCTACGTTTGTTTGAAAAATGAACAGGGACAAGCGTTGTGTGAACAAATTTCTCAGGCGATTAAAACGATGAAATACGATGGTACGCTACTGTTAGACGGGCCTACTGGTACATCTGAATTGAATATAAGCGCTAATAGATTAAATACTAAACCTTGATGAGTAGTAGGGTTAAATGCCAATAAATAAAATACAACAAGTAGTTGAAAGAATATCACGACATGATGGAGCCGATTTCTATCAGTCTATTTGCCTTGCGCTGGGTGAAGTTACTCTTGCTGATTATGTTTTCTTAGCTAAAATCGATCAAATTGAGCTAAAAGCCACGACCCTTGCTGTCGCTTATCAAGATAAAATACTTAATAATTTTAGTTATTTGTTGGCAGGAACGCCCTGTAATGTATTAGCTGGCAATGAGCTTTGTTCACATCAGAGTAATGTTCAAGCCCTATATCCTGATGATATCTTATTGCAGGATATGAATATTGAAGGTTATGTGGGTATTCCAATTGCTGCGCCTTCGGGTAAGGTTGAGGCTATTTTGGTTGCTTTATTTGAGACTGAAATTGCAGACCAGCAACCCATTAGAGCATTATTTTTACTTTTTTCTGGTTTGATAAAAAAAGAGTTGGAAAAGAAAAAGCTATTTGAACAATTACAATTAACAAATCGCGTTATTCAAAATAGTAAAGATGCTGTTGCCATTTGTGATAAGCATGCAAAAATCATTTATGTGAACCGTTCGTTTAGCTCCATTACTGGTTACAGTTTAGAAGATGTTCTAGGGCGGAACCCGCGTATATTAGGAGCGAACAAACAGCCTCCTGAGTTTTATAAAAAAATGTGGCATGAGATATTACACCATGGTGGTTGGCAGGGTGAAATTTGGAACAAACGTAAGAATGGTTCCATATTTCCTGAATGGTTATCTATCAGTGCAATTTATGATGAAAATAATGAAATATCTCATTTTGTCTCATTCTTTTCTGATATTACAGAAAGTAAGAGAGCAGAAGAGAAAATTGTATATCAAGCCAACTTTGATTTACTGACTGGTTTGGCTAATCGTTACCTTTTCATGTCGACATTACAACAAGCGCTTAATGTAAAACAAACTCAGCAACTGCACCTTGCTGTTTTTGTTATTGATGTTGATTTATTTAAAGAGATTAATGACAGCTTAGGCCATAAGTTAGGTGACCGCTTATTGGTTAAAGTGGCGCAGCGATTACAAGGAGTGATCTCAGCCCATGACTTAGCGGCGCGATTAACAGGGGACGGTTTCGCGGTTTTACTTAATAACCTTAATGATTATAAAGAGATTGATCACCTCGCTAGTGAGATAAACGCTGCGTTTTCTTTTCCCATCGAGATTGATCAACACATTATTCCTATCACGGTGAGCTTCGGTATTAGTGTAGCCCCCTTTAATGATATAACCGCAGAAGGGCTATTAAAAAAAGCTGAGCAAGCGATGGTTCATGCGAAGAAAAAACAGCGCGGTAGCTTTCATTACTTTACGCAAGAGATGCAAGATAAAGCCATGAGGCGCTTAAAGCTGAAAAAAGAGCTAGAGCTTGCGTTACAGAACCGACGTTTAAGTGTTGTCTTTCAGCCAATTGTGACATTAAAAACCCGTACAGTTGATAAATTGGAAGCTTTAGTTCGTTGGAATAATAACGGTATCTGGGTGTCACCTTTTGAATTTATAACGCTTGCTGAAGAATTTGGTTTGATTAATGACATAGGAGAGTTCGTCCTAGAACAAGCTTGCCAACAAGTCATTGAGCTTAAAGCTCTGGGCTTCGATCACATGACTATTAATGTCAATCGTTCAATTCATGAATTTAGTATGCAAAGTGCTGACAGCAATACTTGGTTGGAAGTGATCGAACGCCATCAATTACAACCTACTGATATCTGTTTTGAGTTAACTGAGACAGTGTTAGCGCCTGAACAGTCTGGTAATGTTGAGCAATTAACTAGGCTCCAAAATGCTGGTTCAACGATTGCACTTGATGATTTTGGCACGGGATATTCCTCGTTGAGTTACTTGAGGCGCTTTCCGATTGATTTCTTAAAGATCGATCGAGAGTTTATTATTGAAATGACTAACAATGATGATGACAAAGTGTTGGTAGCGACAATTATTGCGATGTCAAAAGCCTTAGGAATGAGAGTTGTAGCAGAAGGTGTTGAAACCAAAGAGCAGTTAGTGGCGCTTGAACTGCTAGATTGTGATTATATCCAAGGGTATTATTTTTCAAAGCCGCTAACACCTGAAGAGTTACCGCTTTTCTTGAAGCAATTTAATTATTAATCAATGCTTGTTAATAATTTCATTGAAGTTTCTTGAGTGTGAAGCAGGTTCGTATGTATCAGGTTATACTTGATGATATGACATAGAGAGGTAGAAATGCGCGTAGTTATAAATGTATTAATGGGCTGTTTCGCGATATTGATTGTGGGTAAAGCAATGGCTTCACAAAATGAAATTACAGTATCACCTGCGTTACTAGAAGACAGTTCTGGATTAGTTTATGTGGGCTACAAGGTTGAAGCGCACTTTGTGAGCCGTTATTTGCAACAAATGCATGCAATATTAGGGGAGAAAAGCTTCAACCAATATCGTGCCGCTCAAGCACTCCGTGATCATGGCAGCTTTCACATCACATTGCTTAACCCTTTTGAGTACCCTAAAGTGGCAACAGTTGATCTAAGCCAGTTAGGTGCTATCAGCTTTGATTTTCAAGGCTTAGGTCGAGCGAGTAATGACGAAAATACAACGTTTTTTGTAGTGGCAAGTTCGGACAAAGCGCAACAGATTCGAAAGCAATTAGGTTTGGGTTATAAAGACTTTCACGTCACTCTAGGTTTTGATAAAAGTGATGTATTTGGTGTCAGTAAAGGCATTGATTCATTAATCAAGGTTAATAAATCAGGATCGCTCTAAAATCATTCACATTGGTTCTAGTAGGGCCAGTGATAATCAAGTCATCGGTTAACTCAAAAAAGCTATAACCATCATTATTCGCTAAATACTCCCCAAGGTTTAACTGCTTTAAATGTGCCTGTTGCATTGTGCTAGGTTGAAATAGGCAACCAGCATTATGTTCGGACCCATCAATGCCATCAGTATCTGCGGCGATGGCATATACCTGCCGCTGAGTTTGTGGCTGCTTAGTTAACGATAGTATAAAGCTTAGTAAGAATTCGCTATTACGTCCCCCTCTGCCGCTGCCTTTTAGAGTAACAGATGTTTCGCCGCCTGAGATGATGACACACGGAGGCTTTATAGGTTGTGTGTGGTTAGCAATTTGTTGAACAATTGCGGCGTGTACTTTGGCTACTTCCTTCGCTTCCCCTTCAACACAATCACTAAGAATCCAGGGGGTAATGCCATAGGTTTGAGCTTTGCTTGCCGCGGCGTTTAATGCTTGTTGTGGCGTACTGATTAAGGTGAATTGATTATTGTATTTGGCTAAGTCGTGTGGTTTTGGCGTCTCTGAGTGAGGATTATTAAGCCATTCTCTAACCGATTTCGGAATTGTTATGACATATTTTTCTAATATAGCCAATGCTTGTTCTGACGTGGTGCTGTCAGGGGAGGTCGGCCCAGAAGCAATAACACTGGGATCATCACCGGGAACATCCGATATTGCATAGGTGTGAATGGTGGCTGGTGCGCACATTTGGGCTAAACGGCCCCCTTTAATGGCTGATAAGTGTTTTCGCACGCAATTAATTTCATCGATGGCAGCGCCACAGCGCAGTAGTGCTGTATTAATGGATTGCTTATCTTGAAAACTTATCCCAACAGCCGGTAAAGGTAACAATGCAGAACCGCCACCGGATAACAAACAGATGACAATATCATCAGCACTGAGCTTCTGAGTCAGAAGTGCTATCTTGTGACTGACCTGTACACCCATTTCATCAGGAACAGGATGAGCTGCCTCTATTACCTCTACATATTGACAGGCTTCCCCGTGTCCATAGGGTACGACAACCAAACCTGTGATTGGTCCTTTCCAGTGTTGCTCTAGGGTTAACGCCATTGCAGCAGCGGCTTTTCCTGCACCGATTACGGTAACGGAGCCTCTAGTATCTTTGGGTAGGTGCTTAGAGAGTGTTTGAGCTGGGTGTGAGGCGCTGATAGCCGTCGCAAATAATTCTTGTAAAAATGCTGTTGGGTTGAAGCTTTTACTATCTACTTGGTTCATCACTGCTCTCAAGACAATGCCCATTAATATTCAATGAGCATTGTCGTTAGTGGGTTATAGACCTGCCTGTTCAAATGCAGCACTGACTATTTGCTGTGCTTCAGTAATGATAGATGCTAAATGGTCTTGACTAACAAAGCTTTCGGCATAAATTTTATAAATTTCTTCAGTGCCTGAGGGGCGAGCGGCGAACCAGCCATTAGCAGTGACAACTTTGATACCACCGATAGCTGCATCATTTCCCGGTGCGTGACTGAGAATACGCTCAATTTTTTCACCGGCTAAGTCATCAGCACTTACAGAGTCGGCACTCAATGAGGTCAGTACTTGTTTTTGTTGTAAATTCGCCACGGCCTCGACACGACCGTAAAATGGCGCTCCTAATTGCTCGACTAACGCTAAGTAATGTTGATGAGGATCTTTGCCTGTAACTGCCAGGATTTCCGCAGCTAATAAGGCCATGATAAAGCCATCTTTATCTGTCGTCCAACAACTGCCATCGCGTGCAATAAATGATGCGCCAGCGCTTTCTTCGCCACCAAAGGCATAGCTTGAGTCGTGCAACCCATCCACAAACCATTTAAAACCGACGGGGACTTCAGATAGTGGGCGGTCAATTAATGTGGCGACTCGGTCAATAAGTGAACTTGAGACTAATGTTTTGCCAATTTTAGCGCTGGTTGGCCAATCACGGTTAGACATTAAGTAATGGATAGCCACGGCAAGATAATGATTAGGGTTCATTAGACCGCCAGAAGGAGTCACAATGCCATGACGATCAAAGTCAGGATCATTACCGACAGCGACGTCAAACTTATCCTTCATGGCAATCAAACCGGTCATCGCATAAGGAGAAGAACAGTCCATACGGATCTTGCCATCTTTATCCAATGGCATAAAGGCAAAGCTAGCATCAACAACGTCATTAACAATCTCAAGATCTAAACCATAGGTTTTAGCAATGACCGGCCAGTAACCGATACCTGCGCCACCTAATGGATCCACACCAATCTTAATACCCGCTTTAGCAATAGCCTGCATATCAATGACTTGGTCTAACTGGTCAACGTAAATTTGAATAAAGTCTTGGCGTTGTAGTAATGGTGAGCTCATTGCGTGCTCAAGGCTAACTTGTTTCACGTCACTTAAGCCATTGGCTAATAGCTCATTAGCGCGTTGCTCTATCTGCTTGGTGATTGCACCTTCTGCTGGTCCACCATGAGGTGGGTTGTACTTTATGCCACCATCAGTTGGTGGATTATGTGACGGTGTAATAATTAGGCCGTCAGCTTGCGACGCTTGCTGTTTATTATGGCTAATAATCAGACGAGAAATCACTGGTGTTGGCGTGAAACCTTCATCTTGTTGTATAACAACAGGGATATCATTAGCGATTAATACACTAAGCGCACTAATAAAGGCAGGTTCTGATAAGGCGTGGGTATCTTTGCCTAAAAAAAGTGGGCCTGTAAGGTTCTGTGCAGTGCGGTATTCTGCAACCGCTTGGCAAATGGCAACGATGTGTCCTTCATTAAAGCTGGTTTTTAATGCATTACCACGGTGGCCAGATGTGCCAAAACTAACTTGTTGTTCAACAAGTTGTACGTCTGGCTGCTTAGTGTAATATTCACTAACTAAGCGACCAATATTGATTCTATCTTGAGGGCGAGCTGGCTGACCTGCATGTGAATGAACGCTCATGAGACTCCTTTATCGTGGCTATTCTGTTTGAAATTGTCTGAAGTATAACGAATATTGGTAGAATTCAATAATCTATTTTATGGCGCTTTTGTGCGTTAAACTTGTTAACGCACGACGAGCTAATGATTATTACTTGTCAAAGTGAACCACACTTCGAATGCTTTCGCCTTGATGCATTAAATCGAAAGCGTTATTGATTTCCGATAATGGCATGGTATGAGTGATAAAGTGGTCTAGCTTGAACTCTCCGGCTAAATAGCGCTCAACATAGTTTGGCAGTTCAGTGCGCCCTTTAACACCACCAAAAGCCGTACCACGCCAGACGCGACCCGTTACTAATTGGAATGGCCGAGTTGATATTTCTTGTCCTGCTCCAGCGACACCAATAATTACAGACTCTCCCCAACCTTTATGACAACACTCCAGAGCACTGCGCATGACATCGACGTTACCAATACATTCAAATGAGAAATCGACGCCACCATCGGTTAGTTCAACAATCACTTCTTGAATTGGTTTATCGTGATTTTTTGGATTGATACAGTCTGTAGCTCCTAATTGCTTGGCTAAATCAAACTTACTTTCATTGATATCGACAGCAATGATACGACTCGCTTTAGCCATCACTGCACCGATGACCGCTGATAACCCAATACCGCCTAGGCCGAAAATAGCTACAGTGTCACCTTCTTGTACTTTGGCTGTATTCATTACTGCACCCATACCTGTTGTTACACCACAACCCAATAGGCAGACTTCTTCAAGTGGTGCTGATGGGTTTACTTTGGCTAATGATATTTCGGGCAGGACAGTATACTCCGAGAAGGTGGAACAGCCCATGTAGTGATAGATAGGTTGGCCGTCTTTGTAAAAGCGTGTGGTTCCATCAGGCATTAACCCTTTGCCTTGTGTCTCCCGAATCTTTTGACAAAGATTGGTTTTTCCGGAAGTACAAAATTTACATTCTCCACATTCTGGAGTGTATAGAGGGATTACATGATCGCCTACAGCTACGCTCGTGACACCTTCACCAACTTGCTCGACAATGCCACCACCTTCATGTCCAAGAATCGTAGGAAAAATGCCTTCAGGATCTTCTCCTGAAAGTGTGAAAGCATCAGTGTGACAAACGCCTGAAGCAACGATTTTCACCAACACCTCACCGGCTTTAGGCAGCATAACATCAACCTCTTCAATGCTTAACGGTTGGTTGGCTCCCCAAGCGATAGCCGCTTTAGATTTGATAAATTGTTGTGACATTATAAATTACCTCGATTTTTGCGTATGATGTGCAGGCTGAATATAGCTAAAAGTATAAGCTAATTAGCTAACATCCAATATATGGAATTAAAAATAATTATTAGGAGTGTTTTATGAGAGAAAGTTTAAGAAAAAAGATTATTACTGTGTGTGATGATAAAATTGCCAAAAAAGGGGATACCGTTGGTGTGTCATTTTATGCTTTCTTTCGAAATAAAAATGATGATCCAGAGCAACTAATGGAAGCGGCACAATGGTGGATTCAAACTCACCAACTGGATCATTTCGAAAAGGCAGTCAAAATTAAACAAATGGTTTTAGAGGGCTGCTAGAGACTTAGGGGTTGTCTTGTTCATTGTCCTCTTGCTTGGTAAATAATCGTTGTTGTAAATGACTAAACAACAAGAAGTAGGTTAGGGAAATAATGATACTCAATAGCCAGTTTTCAAGGTACTGGTCGACATACTCAACGCTGTCATTAATCATTAGCCAACGAAACGTGAAATTGGTACAAATTGCTGTAGCCAATAGACATAAAAATGTTCTCATAAAACACCTTCCTTAATACAATTAATTAAAAAAGCATTAAGGAAAGTGTAGTAGACTTTAGTCTAATTTTCCGTGTTTTCAGTAAATTTTTTTATGGGACTAATACTATCGGTAACCCAACGATATGAACTAACTTATCTGCAGTACTACCTGTTATTAAATTGGCAATAACCGATCGCCCACGACGGCCAACGAAGATCATGTTGGCACGGCTCTTTTTCGAATGTTCATGCAACATTATGGCAGGTTTTCCCCATAAAATATTGGTCGTAATATCGACTCCGCTATCTTGATATTCAGACGTTAGAGAGTCTAATACATCGGCTTGAATCTTAGCTAACTGCGCTTGTTTGTCTTCATCACGATGCGCCATCTCTTCCAGTGTTAAACTCTCATGACCACTCCAGTCAATAATGTAAACCAAATTAACTTGGGCCTGAGTTTGTTGGGCTAAATTTATAGCTCGTGATACAGCTCGCTCAGAC
This sequence comes from Psychrobium sp. 1_MG-2023, assembly GCF_030689115.1. Taxonomy (NCBI): domain Bacteria; kingdom Pseudomonadati; phylum Pseudomonadota; class Gammaproteobacteria; order Alteromonadales; family Shewanellaceae; genus Psychrobium; species Psychrobium sp. 1_MG-2023. The sequence continues at coordinate 183,963 of NZ_JAUYVJ010000001.1, forward strand.
CATTCACTACCGTCTACGCCAACAACATAAGTTTGTTTGCTCATGCCGTTTCTCCTTATTAAGTTGTCTATAAATTAAGCATAGCAAAGTGAGGATTGAATAACTTGAGGTAACGCAATAAATCAATCGTTTATATATATTATTAATAATTAATATGGTAATAATAATGTAATATTAAGTTTAGTTCCTTTTTATTATCAAATGGATAATAAATGTTACGATGATGTTTTGTTAATGTTATGCTATAACGATGGTTTCGACTTTAGTCTGTTATTTGTCTTGTTTTGAGTGTATCTAGTTTGTGTGTTGGGAAGTGTAGTAATGAGTAATATGAGTTCTTCTGCAATTGAACGGCATTATTTGTCGGTTGTCAGTGAATTGGCTGTCGATCTGGTTTCAATGAACCGCGTAGAACAAATACTATGGCATGTAGCCAAAAATGTGGTTGCTGAGCTGGGTTTTGATGATGTTGTTATCTATTTATTCGACCCTCAAACACAAGTGCTTAATCAGGTGGCTGCTTATGGTAATAAGAATCCACATGAAGATGATATTTTAGAGCCTATTGAAGTTCCATTAGGCGAAGGGGTTGTCGGTCATGTAGCCCTGACTAAACAGCCATTGTTGATTCCTGATACACGTAATTATCCAGCTTATATTATTGATGATGAAATTAGATTGTCAGAGCTTGCAGTTCCCATTATTGCCGATAGTCAATTGATTGGAGTGATTGATTCAGAGAGTCCAACGGTTAACTTTTATAATCAAGATCAATTAAGAATCTTAGTTGCTATTGCATCAATGGTGGCTACTCAAGTGAGCAAGATACGCTCGGTAACTGAATTACAAAAAGCCGTTGATGAGCTTGAATATAGCAGTAAAATTCAAGATTGCTTATTTGAAATTGCTGAGTTAATTTTTAAAACCGATAGTCTTCCCGCGTTCTATCAACGCCTACATACCTGTATTGGTAAACTAACGTTTGCTGAAAACTTTTACATTGCCATTCTAGATAAAGACAAGAGCGAGCTCACGGTCACATACTGTGTAGATGAAATGTATGAGAGTGAGGAAAATGAAGTTATCGCTTATGATCGACATAAACCTAGTATCACAGGTTATGTGATTGCTTCAGAACAATCGTTATTACTGTTTGAAGAAGACATTGAACGTCTTATTGATGAAGAAGCGATTTATATCTTAGGTGATCTTCCAAAGGCTTGGCTGGGTGTGCCTTTTGGTGATGGTGAGATACAGGGTATCGTGGCGGTTCAAAGTTATACTGATGGTTATGCTTTTGACCAAAAAGATCAAAAGCTTTTAACTTTTGTTGCTAAGCACATTCATAATGCAATAGAGCGGATGCAAAGCAAGTCAGATTTACAATTTATGGCGCTACATGACCCATTAACGCATTTACCGAATAGGTTATTGTTTATTGATCGAGTTGAGCACGCTATTACGGCGACAAAGCGCCACGTTGATCGATCGATAGCGATATTATTTTTAGATTTAGATCGCTTTAAGCAGGTTAATGATACCTACGGCCACCATATTGGTGATGAACTATTAGTAGGTATATCACATCGAATTTCGAGTTGTCTGCGCGAGGTGGATACTTTATGTCGCTTAGGTGGTGATGAGTTCGCAATCTTGCTTGAGAATATAACCGATGAAGCCGATGTTGAAACCATTGCAAATAAAATTATTTTTGCGGTTCAGCAAACGGTATTGCTGCATGACTTTAGAATTAATATTTCAACGAGTATTGGGATTACTTTCTATAAACAAGGGCTTATTAGCTCTGAGGTTTTGCTAGTCCAAGCTGACAAGGCGATGTATCAAGCGAAATTACATGGCCGAAATCAAATTTACTACTTTCAACAGCAAGACCAAAATGACTTACAAGTTAGTTACAAAATAGAGCATGACTTTTTAGTTGCTCTTGAAAAGCGGCAATTATTTTTAGAGTTTCAGCCTATTGTAGATCTGCAGTCTGGCATAATTATTAGTGGCGAGGGGTTGATCCGTTGGTCTCACCCTGAACGAGGATTAATTCCGCCAAATGAATTCTTATTAGAAATTCAGCGAGCAGGATTATTACATCAACTCGATTTATATGTTTTACAACGCGCAATCGATTTTCTTGGCTGTTGGCTTGATGAGCTACCGTCTGGCTTTCGACTCAGTATTAATATCTCTGGAGCGGGTTTTACAGCCCCTGCGCTACTAGATAGACTTCAGTTACTATATCAAGAGTCTCCTCATCTTCTTCAAGCATTATGTATTGAAATAACGGAACAGACGACTGTTGATAATGTTGAACAAACGCAAAATATGATTAAACGACTTGGATTAATGGGTATCGAAGTTGCCTTAGATGACTTTGGTACAGGTTATTCTTCGCTCAGTTATATTCATCAGCTTACCTTCGACACTTTAAAAATTGACCGCTCATTTGTTAAGAACGTTGAAGAAGGCAAGTATAACCAAACGATTCTAGAAACGATTATTTCGTTGTCACGCTCACTAAATATAAAAACCGTGGGTGAAGGGGTTGAAACTGCCGAGCAGTATCAACTGTTAGCTCAATTAGGCTGTCAACGAGGCCAAGGCTATTTTATGTCAAAACCAGTTAGTGCAGGGAACTTTATTCATTTGATTAAGAATAAAGTAAACTATTTAGGTTGTGCTAATGTATCTAAAGCCGTTTAACAGTAAATTTCATTAAGGTATTAACGATGATAGTAAGGAGTTTGAAGTATTTAAATCGCTCGATTTCACTTTTAGTGCTTTTGACACTTACGGTGATTTATTTACAGCAAAACCACCTGAACCATATTTATCTGGTGGATCACTCTTCAGGTTTGTTTATTGAAGGTGTGTCAGATGGCACGGTTAATACAGGGACATCAACTAATCAATTGCTCATCGAAGATGAAAAAATAATCCTAGAATGCGAAATTAAAAAGTCGAGTTATAACTGGCCTTTTTGTGAAATCTCGATTTTCTTACACGACCCTGATATTGCATCCCGCCGTTACGGGGTGGATTTATCGTCGTATGATTATGTCAAAATTTTTGCGAATCAAGAGGGAATGGATGATTATGGAATTAGGTTTCATATTCGAAATTATAATGAAGCATATTCAAAAGTTGATGATCAGTTCACTTGGAAATACAACGCGGTAACTTATAAAACTCAAGAGCAAGGCTATCCAGCCATAATTCCTTTAAATTCGCTGCAAGTGACTACATGGTGGTTGGCTGAACAAGATATTCCGCTTACACATGCAGGTCCTGAGTTTTCAAATGCCATGCAACTAGAGATCGTTACCGGCCATTATGTACCAGCAGGTAAGTATAAAATTATATTGGATAAAATTGAGTTTCACGGTAAGCGGTTCAAGTCTGAGAGTGTATATCAAGCAATCATTGCAGTATGGGTTGTCGCGGCAATTATTCTCATCATGCTTCAACTATTGCAATCACGCTATCGATTACAACGTAGTGAGCAAAAAGCGCAAGAGTTAAAGCAATTAAATAAGTTACTTAATCTTGAAACTCAAGAGCTAAAAGATCGCGCCGATCGCGATCCATTAACTGGAGCACTGAACCGAAAAGGCGTTGAAGCTGTTTTTGCTGCTGACTTACCTGTATTGTCAATAATATTTCTTGATATAGACTTTTTTAAATCGATTAATGACAATCATGGTCATAATGTGGGAGATGATGTATTAAAAATATTCTCGCGCTTGGTGAGTCAAAGTTCTCGAGATACTGACTTTTTAGTTCGTTGGGGTGGTGAGGAGTTTTTATTGGTTTGCCCGAATACTCACCTCAAGCAAGCGAAGTTATTGGCCGAGTCATTGCGTGTTATGCTCGAAAAGTATCAATGGCCAAATGACATCCCACTTACCTCCAGCTTCGGTGTTGCTGAGAAGGAATCTAATGAGGATATAACATCATTTATCCATCGAGCAGATAAAGCGCTATATGATGCTAAAGCTCAAGGGCGAAATCGCGTTATCGCTTCGCATAGTGAAGGTTAAATACGATAAATTATTTAGTTGTATTAGATAAAAACTGTAATAACTGTGTCGTCATCGTATCGTATCGAGGGTTAAAGGTTAATCGTTGTATTGGCTGTTGACCCTCAACATTGTCTGAGGTTTTCTCTCCTAATCGTTGTACTCTCCCTTGCTTGCACAATAAAAAGAAGCGGTGCTCGGGAGAGTAATGGCTGCAATTTTTATTAATACCGTTGATACCGTAATATAGATTTTCTGGTGAGTTTATTATTGCGGGGTGAGCAATTTCCGTAATCTCTTTCCTCGCTTTTGTGCTACTTGCTGGCATGGAGTAAGGTGGGGGCGATACATTTACTGGTAATCCAGTATTGGTTGGAGAAGAAGCTAGGGCACCATAGTAGATGATTTCGGATTGAGATTTCACTTGCACTGGTGTGTGTTTGTACCATCGTTGGAAGTATTGCAAAGTTGCTTGAGTTTTTACTGTTTGATCGTGTTCGGAAACAACCAAAAACAGCGGGGGTAAGAAGGGCTGAGCTTGCTCCGACAGTGAAACCAAATTATCCTGCATAAGAGATTCCACAAGACTCGCAGCATGATATGGAAAGGATTCATATTTAGCGAAATCAAGATCTTCTTCTTTGTCTATCCAATCAACAAACGGAATTAAATCAACATACCCTGCAAGCCAAGCTAGATCACTTGTAGCCTCAATAGCAGGAGACCACATCATGAGCCCTCGAAGCTTAGGCTGGGGTTTGTTTTGGCGACTTAAATAATCAATGATGAGTGCGCCTCCGGTAGAAAAACCACCAAGGTACACTTGCTCGTAATCTAAAAGCATCCGCTCAATGGCATAGTTTGTGGCTTGTCGCCATTGTGTTAATGATGTGTGCATTAAGCTTGCTGGCGCAGTTGCATGCCCTGGTAATAATAAAGTTCGTACATTATGCCCCTGACCATACAATTTTGCAGCGATATCATGATAGGTAAAAGGTGAGTCGGTCAGACCATGAATAAGTAATATACCAGTCTTTTTCGACTGGTGTGTTAACTCAAAAGGACTAAGTAACTGTTTAACTATCGGGGAAGATGGCCATTGTTGCTGTTTTTTTAATATTTGATAAGTTGGTGTCTCTAAAGGGCAGGGTAATTCGGCTCGAGGGTTGGCTTGTTCGATTAATTGTTTGGCATAGTTTAAATAGTCTTGATAAGGGGAATTTATCTGAAAATCAAAGGAAGTGGTGTTGCGCGTCTTTACACTCTGAGGGTAACGATACGTCCCTTGAGCTCGGTAATGAGTGAATTGTTCAATCTCTTGATGAATACTTAAACAAGTGCTGTTTTGCCGAGCTTGAGCCGGCGTCGTCAAGAGAGTGAAAAGTAATGATAGTTTTAAAAGACATAAAAAATGAAAATGACTCATATTTATTCGTGGTAATGTTTGAATAATGAATTAGTCAGTATGTAGTTTCTTAAACGTATTCTCAATGGCTTTATGTTCTGTTTCGGGGAAAGGAGCTTGATTAACTTTAATTAATTCTTCTATATTGCTCTTTAGATGTAATTGTTGATTGAATAACTTGATCGCATATTTCCCCTCGCGAGACTTAGAACATGCTATATAGCCATAGATAAACTCTTTAGCGTTACTTAATTGATGAAAAGATAGGTGCTCAATGGGAATGTTAATGTTTTCATCGTGAAGCAACACTGCGGAGTATTCAATAATGGCATCAAGTTTTCCTTGCATAAACATTTCTCTAAGGCGCATAGCGCTGAGGTAACCAGATAAAACAACAAGCTGAGGCTTTATTGTGGCTATTTCTTGATCAAGGGCTTCACCATACGAGCGACCTTCAACAATGCCGACTCTTAATTTATGTGTATTGACCATGTCAGTTAGGGACACACTATAAGGAAGGCCTTTGGCGTTAAAAACGATGAGGCGGTTAGGCGGAAAAACTGTAATCGGATATTGAGTGAACTCAGCAAGCAGTTCGCGTTGAGAGTTTTTAACTTTGTTGTAGACACAGACATTTGGTAGGTCAGTTAATAGGCGCCATTCTCTTCGATGACTTGAGCGAACAGAATCAAAAGAGATTTTATGAGATAATTGTGACTGTAATCGATACAAATAAGCCGAGGCAAAATCGATAGATGGCGATGCTTGGTTGTCAGAAACAAAAATTATTTCAGGCTTACTGTCCCTAGCAAGTAATTGAAAGCTTGCTAAAAGAGTTATTAAGAAAACATAAATACGAGGCATAAACACCTTAAAATAATTAGAATTATATTAAATCACAATTGATTAGACATTTGGGCTCAAGCTGTTATTTAAGTAGCACTACTTATGTTTTAGTATAGTAATTTAGACGCTTTTATCAACAAAAATAAAATGGTTAAACACGGAAAGGCTTATGAATAGGATAGAAACTTTAGGTAAATTAATCTCACCTAATAAGGTTATTTGTATAGGGCGAAATTATGTTGAACATATTACTGAATTGGGTAATGAAATACCTGATGATATGGTGGTATTTATTAAACCCAATTCGTCAATATCACAACAACTGATTAGCTTTCATCAAGAAGAGTTACATTATGAAGGTGAGATCTGTTTTGTTTATAATCAAGGGCGCTTTGACTCGGTGGGCTTTGGCTTAGACTTAACTAAACGCAAGTTGCAAGGTTACTTGAAATCTAAGGGGCTGCCCTGGGAGCGCGCGAAAGCTTTTGATGGATCTGCCGTATTTAGCTCTTTTGTTGCTTTAGAGCAGGGCATCGAAGAATTAACGCTAGAACTGTCTATCGATGGAGTATTAACTCAGCAAGGGGGAGTCTCGTTAATGATGTATAAACCCGCTCAAATACTTGAAAATATACAACAGTTCATGACGCTGGTGGACGGTGATATTGTTATGACTGGAACCCCTAAAGGTGTGGGTGTCGTGACTAAAGGAGCGTCGTTCCATGGGAAAATTAAACAAGCAGGGCAGCTGCTCATAGAGCAGCAATGGATCGCTAGCTAATACCCATTAGCTATCGATGAGTTTTGCTTTAAATTTGATAACAAACTGGGTGCCTCGCCCTAATTCGCTGATACATTCAATTGAACCGTCGAGTTGGTTGGTAATAATGTTATAGATAATATTTAAGCCTAAACCACTCCCTCCGTTCTCTCTATTAGTGGTAAAGAAAGGTTCGAAGATTTTAGATTGAAACTCTACGGGAATTCCTTTGCCATTATCTGCCACACTCAATGTTATTAACTCAGCCTGATGTGATACTGCAATGGTCATTTTTCCTTTTTCATTTGGCGAAAAGGCATGGATTGAAGCATTGAGCACTAGGTTAGAAATTATTTGTGATATAGCGCCGGGATGACTTTTGATAACGATGTTTGTGTCATAGTCTTTAACGATCTCAATTTCAGTGTGTTTTAAAACACTTGCAACACTGATCAGTGTATCGTCAATGTAGCTTGATAGGTTAAATGAGCGAACTTCATCGCTGCTTTGGTCCACTGAGATCTGTTTGAAACTACGAACCAATTCTGCGGTCTTTTCTAAGTTATTATGAATTAATGTGGCGGCTTGAGATGCATCACGTAAATAGCGTTCAAAATCATTTTTAGCCATCGTTTGTTGATTGTATTTTTCAGTGAGCTCATCAGTCATCATCTGGAAGTGTGAGATTCCTGTTAAGCCTATACCAACAGGTGTATTAATTTCATGCGCTACTCCTGCAACTAGGCTACCCAAACTTGCCATTTTTTCTGCTGCAATGAGTTGCTCTTGCGCCTCCTCTAAATGATTAATCGTTCCCTTTAGTTCAGATTGAGTTTCAACTAATTCGTCTACCGTGATGTTCAATCTGTCATTTGCTTGGGCCACTCGGCGATTAGCTTTTAATAATACTTGAACAAAGTAAAGCCCGATGAGAACAATGATGCTAAATATTGCGACTGCACGATACAATAGGGTGTAATCAACATTATCTTCCACATCTACAGAAATCCATCGGTCTCGTATCGCTTGGCGCTGCTCAAAAGTTACTGAAGCAATAGCTTTATTGAGAATAGAAAGCAACGTTGCTTTATGTTTGTTAATTAAAACAAAGTGCTCATACTTGTCATCCGTAACCCCAGCGATTTTCAGATCTGGAAAGTTATTCTTAACTTGGAAAACTGAAACCGCAAGGTGGCCAACAAAAGCATCAACTTTCCCTTCTCGCACTAGGGTTAACGCTTGTTCAATGGTGTCTGTAGTCGTTAGGTTGATTCTTGGGTGTTGTTCTTTGATTAGAGTGTGCGAAGAATAGGTTCTTGGCACCGCCACTTTTTTATCATGTAGATAGGTTAAGTCAGCCATGAAGTTACCATTTTGGTGCGTTACAATGGCGTAATTATAATCAGTGAACTTTTCACTGAGAAAGTGTGAACCATATTGTCTGTTCACAGAGGGAATGATATCGATATCACCATTATTTAAACGTTGATGAAGGGTATTCCAATCAGCGACAGGGGTAAAACGAAATTCTAACCCCGTTTTTTGGCTGAGTAGTTCCAAATAGTCAGCACTTAAACCACTTAACCCTTCTCTATTAGCGATGGTGATTGGTGCCCAAGTAATATCAGAGTATTTAACCACGGGATGATTAGCAATATAGTTTCGCTCTTCTTCGGTAAATAAAGCTTCAGAGCTAAGAAAATTAAATTTTTCATAAACTTGCTTAATATGATGGAAAGCCTCTAGCGACGAAAAATGATTGAGTGGTGGAATAAGTTCATTTTGATGTATCGCCTGATCAAGTAATGCGTTATCAAAGCTAATACTGATAGAACCCACCAAATTAGGACTATTATTTAACTGATAATAGCTCCGTTTATTAATGGGTAAATGTGGGCTATAAGGGTTGATGTCTACTAGTTCATTTTCAATTGTATTCTTAATTTTGATACTGTTAATAAAAGGTTGCTTAAGTAATTGAGCTAAAATATCTAACTGTGCGTGATCTTTTTCAAACAGCGCTTTGGCAATCAGTGAGGCAGTAAACGTGGTGTATTGATGCTTAGCGATGATCCGTCCAGATAAGTAATCGTTGATGACATATTGATAGTCACCATTTGCTTTTATTTTATTGAGGTTTGCGTCAAAAATGTCACGCAACCTGCTGTCTTTAAAAGCGACTCGAATGGGGGTGTGTTTTTTAAAGACATAATCGAACTTATATTGGCTGTCATCCTTAATGCCGGCTTGACGAATAAGCCAGTGGAAAATTCGTTTATCAATAATTAATACATCAACCTGATGAGCAATAAAGGCGTTAACTTGTTCTAAATTTGTCATTTCTTGGTATGATTCTGAACGGTTTTTTACTGAGAACAGCGCCTGATACTCAGGTGACAGTATGGTTGAGGCATTAGAAAAAGCTGCCACTCTTTTGTTAAGTAAATCTCTTAAATCATTAATAAATAGATTATCACTCTGGCGAGTAACGGCGACATTTTGGTAGTCGATTAATGGTTCAGACAAGACTTGTCCTTTATATTCTGTGGTCTCCCCATCAAATAACTCAAATTTATCTACGACCAAATCCAAATCGGGGTATTGAGTTAATCCACTTTTGAGTGAAGTTAGTGGAAGGTATCTTGAATTAACAATCTCAATATTATTAAAGCTGAAAACTAGTTTAATTAGGTCGGTATAAATACCTTGATAAGTGGCATTCTTGAATACGTATGGTGGCTGAGGCGGACGTAAACCAGCACTTAAGCGATTTTGCACAATGGGACTGCCAATCCACCTTTTTAGAATATCATTTTTAGTTTTTAGCGGAATCTCATATAGTGACTTACGGATAATCGAAGCCAGTAACTCGTTGCTTTTTTCTGTTAAAATACGTAATGACTGTCGGTTGATATGATATTGAGGAATTGCCCTTAAATTATCTTGAGGGCGATAACTTAACCGGTGTTTTATTGCTAAATCCATACCTAAAAGAGCATCGCTATCACCTGATTGCAGGCTATTAATTTGCTCATCAGTCGTCTCAAACTCTATCAAGGTAATCTTGGGAAATTTAGTACTTAAAAAACCTTTATTGAAGCTATCTTTCAAAATAGCGAGCCTTTTTCCTTCAAGGGACTGGAAACCTGTAATCGAAGATTCATTTTTATCAACATAAATCATCGGCTTCATCTGTAAATAGCCTTCGCTGAAGAAGCCCCAGTCCTGTCGCTCTTTCGTTTGTACTGTCGCAGGTAGTATATCAATTTTCTGTTTTTTAAAGTTCTCAACAAGTTGAGGCCAATTATCGAAGACTGGCTCAAAACTAATATTGGTGATTTTACTAATCTCGCTTAATAAGTCTGCGACGACTCCGCCGATCTCATCATTACTGTCTTGAAATACAACTGGCGACCAAGATTCAATACCAACAACCAGTTTAGGATTGTTTTTGATAAAATCTAACTCAGGCCCTGTAAAGAGTTTGTGACTGCGGTCGTTTTTTAACCATGTGTTTTGCAGTTCACTCATTTCATCGAGTGAGATACTATTCAGACCTTTGCGAATAATATTTGCCAAAACGGGCTTATTACGAATCGTGCCAATGGATAGCTCTCCAGAGTCTAAAAAAATGGAGTTAGCTATCTTTAAACTATTACGCTCCAATGGTCGCCAGCTGGCAAATGAGATAAGAACGGCATCCACTCGTTGTTCTTTCATTGCTTTAAAGCCTTGTTCTACTGTTGAGATATAGTAAAGTTCGGCTTCTGGAGCGACACGTCTAAGCTCGTCATTAATAGCTGTGTTTTTAAATGTGGCAACGGTTTTATAATTGAGATCGGTCAGGGTATTGATCGTATTTTCAAACATCGGAACAACGATGTCGACAGGGGCGTAGAGATAGACAGGAGAAAAATTAACATAGTTAGTTCGCTCTTCTGTCCAAGATAGGCCAAATACACCATCGATTGCTGCGGTTTTTATATCATTAAAGGCTCTGTTCCAAGATTGGTATACTCGCGGCTTAAAATTGGTACTTAATTTCTCATTAAGGCGTTTTAATAGCTGTGCATGAAACCCTTTTAATTCACCTTGTTCGAGGTAACTTACCGGCTTCCAGTTAGCATCAACCGCCAATTCGATTGTTGGGTTATCTGCAAGCCAGCGTCGTTCATAGCTGGATAAAATATCTTCTTTTTGGTTAGACAGTTGCTGTTGATTGATATTTAAGTTATGCATCCATTTGGTGCTAAGTTGGGCTAACTCACTATCGCTAATTTTCTTTTGGCCCGCCTCTATCAGTTGAATTAACTGGGGGTTACCATTAGGTATCGCGGCATAAAAAGTGTCGTTATAGCGTAATTGAGGTAATACGCTAAACAATTCTTGTCGCTGTAAGGTGTTTATACGTGTCCATACTGACTGCTCCTCACCAATGATTGCATCAACTTGTTCGGAGGTGAGTAACTCAATTAATTCATTGGTATTATTGGCTCGTTCAATAATAATTCCTGCTTGTTGTTGCAGTAAGAAGGAGTCATAAAAAGAGTCAGCAATGACTGCAATTCTCTTTCCTTGAAAGTCTTTTAAGGTGCTATACCTTTTCTGATGCCGGTTGTTAATAAAGACAGAGCTATTGGTTTGATAAATTGGAGCAACAAACTCCATGGCTGATAATCGCTCCTCATTTTTAAATAACCCAATATGAATATGCGCTTCATTTTTAGCGATTGCTGCCAATGTTTCAGACCATGGCATCACTGAGAATGAGACTTGTTGGCCGGTTTTTTCCGCCCATAATCGCCAGTAATCAACTAAGTAGCCAGCGGGTTGTTGATTTGAGTCTATAAATGAATAAGGCGGCAAGCCATCTGACATCACGACAGTCAAAGGCGGTTGTTGCTGAGGAAAGGCTAACAACTTAAATGAAAATATTATTAATAACAATAAGGTGCTAGCAAGTTTCATTGATTAACCTGAGAATCTTCACACTTTAATAATACTAGAGTGTATTAATCTATAAGTAAATCTTAAGCTAAAAAAACTAGGCTGATATATACCGAATACGACTAAGGCTTTTCCTCACATACGTCGCTAACATCACTAAACTTGAGTACAACTTGAGCGTATATTACCCAAGCTAAGAATGCTCTTAAGCGCTCGAAATAAGCGCCATCGAGTCGCTGTTGCCCCGCAACAGCTTGGTGCTTGCGTCGTTCTAAGTCAGTGCGAATGGCGATTAATTGCTTCTTAGCCTGTTCTTTTGTTAAGTGGCCTAAATTGAAGAGTGGTAACTCGCGATAATGGCCCTTTTCAGCCAGAGGGCTTTTATTCCAAGCAATAATTGCTTGCCATTCTTTTTTACAGGCAAGCCCTTTGGCGTGACAATTAGGGCAGTTAACGAAATAAGCTGGCTTTGTGGTGTACTTATTTCCTGTCTGTTGATTGCCCGGTTGCTGATTGGCATGGGGTGTATCAAAGACACAATCAAGCTGTGTTTCTTGGCAATTTGCACATGGTGCAATATGGTGGCGACTTTGTTCGATGGGGTCAAACTCCCCATAAAAGCGATTATTCATTGAAGGTACTCAAGTAAAACTAACTTTAACTTAAGTATCCTCCAATATAGTCAAAAAAAGTTGATGTAGATTAACTATCAGGACTATTTAGCGTGGTCGCCCTATCAACTAAATAGAGAATTGACTGGTAGTCAATTGCGCTATGGTGAGACAGCCCTATTTCACAAGTGCGACTGTTGCTATAACCATTAATACAGCCAGAAGGTACTTGTGACTTTAATGTGGCTAATGCATGTGCGTTTAGTTCTGGGGTATTAAAGCCTTTGTCTCCAGCAAAACCGCAACATTGAATATCTTTAGGAACAATAACGTCACTCGCGCAACGCTTTGCTAATGCTATCATGGCCGGGCCTAATCCCATTTTTTGACTAGAGCAGGTAACATGAATCATGACGCTTTCGTTGATAGGTTTGAAGGTTAGGTGAGGTGTGAGAATTTCACTAACAAATTGAACAGGCTCATATATATTAAGACCTAACTGTTCACTTTCACCTTCTAGCATCATCGATTTACATGGGCTAGTATCAAATAAAATTGGGTACTCGCCTTGATTACTCACATTAAGTAATTGATGGGCGAGCTGCGATCGTTTTTGAGAAGCTTGTTCGAAGAAACCTTTACTGTTAAACGGCATTCCACAACATTGGCCTGAAAAGTCTGGACGAATGATATCAAAACCTGCTTTTGTCAGTAACTGGTATGTAATTTCTGGCAGTGACCGCTGTTCAGTAGCGTTAATGCTCGGGCCCATTGTTCGGCTAGCACAGCTTGGCATATAAACAACTTTTGGACGATTATCACGCCCTTCAATTTGAACTGCTTTCGCATGATAAGCTGCTTTACTTGGCATTGCGCTAGTCCATAGCGGTACCTTGTTAGCGCTTACTTTACGAATACCATCAGTCATGCGTTGCATTAGACGATCACCCAGTAGTTTTTGACCATAACTAGCCAAAGTAAGACCGATACGAGTTGATTGCTCAATTCGTTTAAACTGCCGCCCGAACACATTTGCGACTTTGTGGTAGCTTTGATTGTTTTCATGACGAAGCTGACGAATAAGATCACCAGTGTTAATGCCAACAGGGCAACGATCAGCGCATAGACCTGTGGCTGCACAGGTATCGATACCTAAATAATTAAAGTCCTGTTCTAGTTCGGCTAACTGTTGTGGTTCATTACCGCTTGCCCTTAATCGTTGAATTTCCCGATAACTGGTAATGCGCTGTCTAGGTGTAAGGGTGAGCCCTTTCGATGGACAAACTGCTTCACAAAAGCCACACTCAATACATTTATCAACGATCTCATCGGCAGGTGGTAAGGCTTTTAAATCATTTATATGCGCTAGAGGGTCATCATTAATAATCACCCCTGGGTTTAATAGCTGCTGCGGATCAAACAATTTTTTTATTTGTACCATCATGTCATAACCGTTACCGCCCCATTCCATTTCAACAAAAGGAGCCATATTTCTCCCTGTTCCGTGTTCAGCTTTTAATGATCCTTGATAATCTACTGCAACAAGGTGACAGACGTCATCCATAAAAGCTTGATAGCGTTCTACTTCGGCTTGAGTAGAGAAGTCTTGGGTAAAGACAAAATGGAGATTACCCTCGAGGGCGTGCCCAAAAATAATGGCTTCTTCATAATGGTATTTATCAAAGAGTTGTTGCAATTGAGAAACGGCTTTGGCTAGGTGTTCAACAGGGAAAGCAACGTCTTCGATAATGACGGTAGTGCCGGTTTCACGCACTGCTCCAACTGCTGGAAATGTTGATTTTCTAATCCCCCAAAGTTTAGCGTATTGCTTAGGGTCTTTAGTGAAGTCGATTATCGCTTGCTGTTCAAATTGGCTGAGTAATTGATTTAATTCGTTGATCTGCTCATCCAATAATGTGTCGTTGGCAGCAGCTGTTTCAATAAGTAATGCAGACACATTAAGGTCAAATGCTTTAATAAACTCAGGGAGTCCTGGCATATCATTCACAGAGGCAAGAGACCGGCCATCGAGTAACTCTACAGCCGTGACGTTAGCACTTGCTAACGCAGATACTGCATGACAAGTGATGTCTATCGTAGGAAAGAAAACCATCGCCGATGCTTTATACTTATGTTCCACCACAGTGTTATAGGTAATATTAGAGATAAACCCTAAACTTCCTTCCGAGCCAATCATCAGGTGAGCAAGGATATCAATGGGATCTTCAAAATCGAGTAAAGAGTTAATGCCGTAGCCTGTTGTGTTTTTTAAGCGGTATTTATGGCGAATTAACTCAGAAAGCTGCTCATCGTCTTTGAGTTGCTGTTGTAATTCAGTTAGCCCGGCTAATAACTGCTGGTGACTATGTCTAAATTGAACAATGCTCTCGGGGTCGCTCGTATCTAATACACTGCCATCAAAGAGTACGATACGGATATTGGCGAGGGTGTTATAACTATTATGAGCAACACCACAACACATACCACTAGCGTTATTAGCGGCAATGCCGCCAATCTTACAACTGTTAATTGAGGCGGGATCTGGTCCAATTTTTCGGCCGTAGGGTGCGAGTATCTGATTTACATCATTACCAATGAGCCCCGGTTGCAGCTTGATTTGCTGACCTAAATCAAGCACCTCATAATCGCGCCAGCTATCTGTTAGCATAATTAAAATTGAGTCGGATTGCGCCTGTCCTGACAAGCTAGTGCCTGCGGCTCTAAACGTCACCGCAAGGCTTAATTGGACTGCTAACTGTAAAATAGCAATTAATTCGTTTTCATTATCGATTAACACTACAACTTCAGGAGTTAATCGATAAAAACTTGCGTCAGTCCCATAAGCAAATCGTTTGCTGTAGTCACTGATAATGCGCTGTTGTGGTAGTAAAGTTTCTGCTTGTTGAATAAATTGCTGATAGTTTTTTGATCTCATCCGTTAAATCTCGTCACTATTAATTAATAAGACAATGAGCTCTTTGGGGCCATGGGCGCCATAAGCTAATGTCTGTTGAATATCTGCTGTTTTAGAGGGGCCCGAAACTAAGACAATATTAGTGGGCAGTTTATTGTGCCATTGCTGAGTATTGATTAACTGCTCAAATCGAGCAAAAAGCTGCTTAGCATCGACAATAACAAAATGCACTGGAGGCACTAACGATAAGGTTCTTGGCTCTTGCGGTGTTGGCCATAATACAATGGTTCCCGTTGCTGCAATGGCACTATGGGATGTGGTCACACTCGCGGGCATTTCATTGAACAAACGCTCTTTATTGCCGTCAATAGTGAAGTCGTAGGCGACTAAATCAATGCTGGATTGGACGCTATTATTACCTTGCTGGTCATTGTCCTTAACTTGCTCTATAAGCGAGGAAAAGTGGGTTTCTTTTCCATACAAGAGTCTTGATATATCGCGTTGCTTTAGTTGTTGTGAAATATGTGTTGGTATGTCACTCGCAGCCGTTTTAATGACTTGAGTATGGTTAGACTCCAATTGACTAATGAAATGAGCGAGCTGTTGTTGTCTCGAACGACTGGCATAAGCATAGCTAGACTCTTGCGGCAGCTTTTCATAATCAACATCACCGATACTAGCATGCAGTTTTGATAAAATGTTCGCTCTGGCATTATTCATTGCCTGACTCCTGCTTCTGGCTGTTACGTAATTTAACCCGCTCGTGTAATGTCTGAGCTGCCACTTTGGGCGCTGTTCGTGCTTGCGTCCATGGTCCGAGTTTTTGCGGCAATATCGCTCGGGCACGAGTTACAGCCCACATGCTAAGTGCGTATAAAGTGGGTGACTGGTGTACCGCAGCCCACGCTTTCCATACACTGGCCTCAATGGGTTTTCGGCCACTGCCTTGTCCCTTCATGATAAGAGGGATATCACCGACAGGTTTGACACTTTCTTCACGTAAACGTAGCAGTATCTTTGGGATCGGAATTTTAACTGGGCATACCTCACCACATGCACCACACAACGAAGACGCTGTGGGTAAATTAGTCGTTGCTTCTAACCCAAGCATGTGCGGAGAAACCATTTTTCCTATAGGACCTGGGTATACCGTACCGTAGGCGTGGCCGCCAATACGGGTATATACTGGGCAGTGATTCATACAAGCGCCACAGCGAATACATTGCAAGGTTTGGCGTAACTCAGGGTCGCTATACATTTGACTGCGCCCGTTATCAAGTAAGACTAAATGAACTTCTTTAGGACCATCCTTTTCGCCGGTTTGACGTGGGTGACTAATCATATTGAAATAGGTTGAAATCGCTTGCCCAGTAGCACTACGAGTAAGGAGACTTAACAGCGGTGGTACATCGTTAAGTGACTCCACTACTTTTTCAATGCCAGTAATTGCAATATGCAAATCAGGCACCGTGGTACACATTCGGCCATTCCCTTCATTTTCAACTAAGCATAAGGTGCCTGTTTGAGCAACGGCGAAATTCACGCCAGAAACGCCCACATCGGCGTGACAGAATTTTTCACGTAATACTTTTCGCCCTTGCTGAATCAAAGCGTCGACATCGGTTGTGTGTTCGAAGCCTTCGATATTTTTTGCAAATAAATCGGCTACCTGACGCTTATTTTGATGAATCGCTGGCATAATAATGTGTGAAGGGTGCTCATGAGCCAATTGGACGATATATTCACCCATATCGGACTCTAAACATTCAATATCACGTTGCTCGAGATGATCGTTGAGTGCGGTTTCTTCAGATACCATCGATTTACCTTTCACCACCGTCTTACCTTGCTTACTTTCGATAATTGAGGCGATGATTTCGTTGGCTTGAGTGATGGTTTCAGCCCAATGAACCTTAATCCCATTACTGGTTAACTGCTGTTCTAGTTGCTCCAATAAAAGAGGTAGCTTGACTAAGCAGCGTTGTTTAATGAGCTGGCACTGGCGACGTAAAGTTTCTAGCTCATCTTGATCACTAAATGCACTCTGGCGTTTGTCGATTAAGTAATCCATTGCACCGCGAAAGTTACTTCTCAATTCATCATTAGCGAGGTCTCGTGCGACATTCTGTCGAAAGTTGCGTGCCGAAGCCGCATATTTACTTTCATCTTCAAGAGGCTGAGTTTGGGAGGCAGGCGTTGTGTTATTCATCGCTATTGCTCCTTAGTCTGAGTTCGGTTAAGCAGGTAGCTGGCAATGTGTTCACCTCGCAATGACTTGCCTTGATATTCTAATGCACCATTAATATTCATCATACAACCCCAGTCAGCACTGACATAGCGCACGACACCGGTCTCGGCTAGGTGTTGGCTTTTATCATTGACCATCGCAATAGAGATATCGCCATGTTTGACTGAGAAGGTGCCACCAAAGCCACAACACTCGCTTTCATAAGGGTGGGTGACAAGCTCTACATGTTCTAATTGACCTAAGAGTTCACGTCCTGTTAGGTGAACTCCCATTTCTCGCCTTGCGGCGCAAGAGGTATGCAGAGCAACACGTTCAGGCTCACCATTATCGTTAAGTTTGATCTTTAATACATTGACAAGAAACTCTGTAAACTCAAAAATTCGATCACAAAACTGGGAAATTTCAGGTTCTCCATCAAGTAGTTCTTGATAATGGTGACGCATCATACCGCCACAGGAACCTGAGATAACAACGATCGGTATATCCAGCGGGAATTGTTTAATTTGTTGCTTAGCTACGGTACGGGCTTGTTTGGTATAGCCTGAATTGTAAGCTGGTTGACCACAACAAGTTTGGCCTTGCGGGTAAATAACTTCAATACCTTGACGTTCTAAAAACTCAATGGCATCAATTCCTGAATCGGGGAATAAGGTGTCTGCCAAACAAGTACCGTACAGGTATATCTGATTTGGCGGGGCAGGGTAGTGACGTTGGTGTTGACTATTGGTTAGGGTCATTGCTAAGTCTCTATTGTTATTATGGAGCTATTTTTATGTTTGTTAAGCACTTAGGTAACAGCTAACCCTAACAAAGCGGTGACTAATTTAGCTATATCACATTGGTATAATAGCTTAGACAATTTATCTTGAACGAATATTGTACAATCACTTTGATTTACCTACTCTAGATTGAATTTGATTGTTAATATATAGCCTGTAAATTAATTTATTGTTTCCTAAATGGTGGTAATTAATGACGAATGCTCATGACCTATCGTTATTTGTGATGGTAGTTGAGGCAGAATCTTTCAACAAAGCGGCTCAATTGGCGCAAATATCGACCCCAGCATTAAGTAAAAAGATCACCAAGCTCGAAAAAGAATTGGGTGTGCAATTGCTTTATCGTACGACTAGACGCTTAAGTTTAACCGAAGCGGGTAAAGCGCTTTATCATCACGCTCGAGGAATTAATCAGCAAGTCAACCTAGCAATCAGCTCGGTAAGTAATTTCAGTGATGAGCTTAGTGGCGTCATTAAAATGACCGTACCGACTATCTCGGGTGAATTATTACTGGCTCAGGCTGTTGCTGAATTTTGTCAGTTACATCCGAAAGTGACTGTTGAAATGCGACTTGAGAATGAATTCGTTGATTTAGTGAAAGAAGGTATCGATTTAGCTATCCGAACAGGGGTGTTAGAAGACTCGAGTTTGATTGCCAAACCCTTATTACAATCAAATTGGGTCGTTTGTTGTGCCCCTGCTTATATTAAACGTTGCGGTGAGCCTCAAGGCATTGATGAACTGATAGCCCATAATTGTTTAGCCTATACCTATCAAACTAAAGGAGCTCATGATTGGCGCTTTTTGGTCAATGGTATTGAACAAACAGTTAAGATCAATGGTAATTTTTCGACAAATAATGCTCAAGCCTTACGTCAAGCGGCATTAGTGGGTAGTGGTATTGTTTATGTGCCCCGTTGCAGTGTTTATCAGGACTTATTAAAAGGCGATCTAGTCGAGCTATTAACAGATTTCAAACCGAGATCATTAGGGATTTATGCTGTTTATCCTTATACTCGCTACCAACCTGAAAAGATACGCTGTTTAATTGAACACATAGCGACAGCCTATCAAAACCATTATTACTATTTTTAACCAAATTGTTGTAAGAAGACCGTATGGAATACCTAGATTATTTTGTTTTTATCGCCCTTGCTTGGGGTTGTTTTAGCTTGATTAGTTTGTTTTTTGGAGAAAACAAACCTTTTTGTTACAATAAATTAACAGTTGTTTTTATCACTGCGTCTTGGGCTTACTTAGTTGCTTGTGTGCCAGTATTTAGAGATGGTCTATTTATTGCGGATAATATGCAATTATTTTATGCCATTGTCGCTGGCGTATTGTCAGTTGAAGTTTGGTTAATTATCTTTTCAACGCTGCTAAGTGTTGGCTTGGCAAAAACTGCCCACGACCCTGAACATGAGTCATACATTGTGAAGTGGCATAGACCATTGCGGCAAGTCATAAAACCGCTGTGGTATTTAACTGCATTAGTCAATATAGGCAATGCTGCTTACTTTTTAACGCTCTAATTTAGAGAAGGGAAGTTTATGCGATATGCATCGAGATTATTGGCCCTTTGTGCCATAGGGACACTAGTAGGTTGCGGTTCTTCAGGAAGCGCAAAGCTGACTGGAGAGTCAAATGATAACAATAATGAAACACCGCGAACGCTAGTTATTTCTGGCGATCTAACCCCTGCGGTAGGTCAATCAGTCGCATTGATGGCCATGATTGAAGGTCTGTCATCTGACAGCTCAACCATTGAATGGCAGCAAACGTCCGGTGCCAATGTCGAGCTTGTCGCAACCAATAGTGCAGTTCTTGCTTTTGATATTAAATTAGCGGGTAGCTATGGCTTTTCGGTTAATGTCACAGAAGAGTCTGGAAAAAACTACACCAAAGAGATCAGTCTAACGACAACTGATACCAATAATCTCTTAAATATCCGCCGTGATCATGCCGCACGGGAAGGCAACAAAGTCTCTTTAAAGTTATCAGCACCTGTTGATCCTGACACGGGTAATGTTGTCTCTGGAAACTACACCAACATTAAGTGGGCGCAAGTCAGCGGCCCAGCAGTCACTTTTAATGAGAAGAACATTAACGAAACAGTTGTTATTTTTAATGCGCCTAGTGTCGACAAAGATACGGTGCTTGAGTTTACTGCCACAGCAACTCACCCGAATGGCGAAACGTATAATGACTCTGCTTATGTGTTAGTACAAAACACACAAAACATTAAGGCAAATGCGGTTTTTGATTCACCTGTAGCACGGGTACATGCATATAATAGTAACTCAAGATACGCACAAGCCACTGAACAGTGCGTTTATAGTAATTACTTTGCTGTACCGTGTTCAATGTCTCAGCTTAACTTAATTGGTCAGGATCATACCAAGCCTACTGTTGAAGATATTATGGATCGCGTAGTGACCTCTCACCCTTGGATGGCTGAAAACTTTAAAATGTTTCTTGAGCAACAAGATGTTCATGGTGATTTCAAGCACTTGCTACGTTCTGTCAGCGCTATTGTGATTTCTTATGATATCCGTCCGTCATTTTACTGGGTTAGGACGGGGGCTATCTACCTTGACCCTGAGTTTTTTTGGTTAACCCCTGCTCAACGTGATGTTATTGATGTCGCACCAGATTTTCGTTCTGAATTTGGCCAAGAGCTACAATACATCATGCCGTGGCGTTATGTTAAGAATAATCAATACGCAGGTAATTATTACCCAAAAGATTTACGTATTACTCGAACAATAGAGGATTTAGTGCCTAATTTAGCACCGTTGCTCTATCATGAGTTGGCGCATGCTAATGATATTTTCCCATCATCGACACTTGATGACGTAAGAGGCGGTAGCGTTTTGGAAGCGTTTTACGTTAGAAACGAAGAAAAAGCTCAGGTCGCTGAATTATTAACTCGAGACCACCCTAAAACAAGTGCTGAGATGGCCGCCTTAGCTCAAGTAAACTTTCACGGTGCATCACCGACAGCTGAACAAATTGCCTATTTGCCGGAAGATATCGCTCAGTTCTTTAGTAATGATACTGCAGCAGCAGAATATGGCTATAGTAGTAAGCAAGAAGATGTTGCGACATTATTTGATGCAACAATGATGAGTTATCGTTACGGTATTGAGCGTGACGAAGCTGTGACAAACCCATCGACTGGCAGCCGTGATAGCATTATTTTAGCTTGGGGACAGCGTGGAAGAATTAATGATACAAATGTAGCACCGCGCGCTAAATATGTCTTCGAGTTATTCATGCCAGAGCTTAATAGTGACGATGTTTTTGCACAAATTCCACCGGCAAAGTTATTATCTGTTGGCGCAAGCTGGGATGATAGCATCAATCTTGATGCAAAAAATGAATATATTAAGCGACCTAGACTGAAAGTGCGCCAGCATGGTGCAGTGCGTGAGCGTCCATTTATCTTAGATATTCAGAGAAGATATAAATAAAGTTGATCTAACGCTAATCAAACGCATCGTAATTGGTTAATATGAGCCTAATACGATGCGTTTTTTTTGAGGGTTTAACTAGTGATAAAGCAATTAGCTATTGTGGGCGGAACCCACGGTAATGAATTTACAGGTATTTACTTACTACAGAAATGGCAAAAAAATCAGGCACTGATCGCTCGCTCAACGTTTGAAACAGAGACACTATTTGCGAACGCTCAAGCTTATCAACAAAACAAACGCTATATCGATCATGATCTGAATCGCTGTTTTTCTCATCAAGATTTGGCAGATAGCTCATTAGACAGTATCGAGCAAACTCGCGCAAAAGAGATTAATCAACTTCTTGGCCCTAAAGGTAATCCTCGGGTAGATTTTATTATCGATTTGCACACCACAACCACAAACATGGGCCCAACGCTGTTAATAACCAAAAAAGGTAAATTTTATAATCAGCTTGCTGCTTATGTGAAAATGCACATGCCCGAAGCAATGATCTCTTGCGATGAAGATCATAAAACGAATGACGAGCACCACTTCTTATCAACTGTTGCACAAGATAGTGTAATGGTTGAAGTCGGTCCTGTACCACAATCAGTACTCCGTCATGATGTGTTTGAACAGTCAGAGCAAATGACGTTGTTAATCTTGGACTTCATTGAACTACATAATAAAGGTGAAGTGCCAAAACTACCTGAAACTGTTGATGCATATCGTTATTTAGAAAGTATTAAATTACCATTAACCGCGACAGGTGAACGTGCAGGTATGGTGCATCGCGATATTCAGGATAAAGATTTTGCTAAAATTGAACCGGGTCAGGTGATTTTTGTAACGTTTGATGGTGAAGAGATCACTTATCAGGGAGACAAAGCCGTGTATGGCTCTTTCATTAATGAAGCCGCTTATTATGATAATAATTTAGCGATGTCATTGTTAGAGAAAACAACGCTAAGTACGACTGCCGATGATTAAGTTTTTCTTATATCTTCATTTGGCAGGGCTGTGTTTAATTGGTGTCGGTCTTTATATGTTATTAATGACTGATGCATCAGCCCAAGTCTCTGGTATGGTTGCATTAAGTAGCGCACTTGGTTTGGGTGGTGTGATGATTTCACCTTACCCGGTGATCAAAGCTATTGAGTGGATGAAACGTCAGTAATTAAGCAAGGCATTTATTGTATCTAGTTGGTATAATTACCGCGATTAATTTTTAGGTAAGATAAATGTCTAGTCAGTTTGATTTACGTTTTGGTGGTACCAAGCGCCTTTATGGCGAAGATGCCGTAGAAAAGCTAGCCAACGCTCACGTGTGCGTCATTGGTATTGGTGGTGTTGGTTCATGGGCTGCTGAAGCACTCGCTCGAAGTGCGGTTGGGGAAATCACCCTGATTGATTTAGATGACATTTGTGTCACTAATATCAACCGTCAAATCCATGCCCTATCTGATACTGTTGGTCAGTCAAAAGTGGAAGTTATGGCGCAGCGTATCCGCGCTATTAATCCCGATTGTAAAATTAATGAAGTCGAAGACTTTGTCGACCCCGACAATTTATCAGAATTAATCACTAAAGACTTTGATTATGTGATTGATGCAATTGATAGTATTCGGGCAAAGGTTGCTTTGATTGCTTATTGTAAGCGTAATAAGATTAAGATTATCACCGTCGGCGGGGCGGGTGGTCAGCAAGATCCCACTCAAGTGCAAGTGACTGATTTAGCAAAAACATATCAAGATCCTCTTGCAGCGAAAGTGCGTAATGAGCTACGTCGTCACCATAACTTTAGCAAAAATGTTAAACGCCGCTTTCAAATAGAATGTGTGTTTTCAAGCGAACAATTGGTTTACCCTAAAAGCGATGGCACAGTGTGTGCGCAAAAATCACAAGCTGATGGGCCGATGAAGATGGACTGCGCCAGTGGCTTTGGCGCTGCAACTGTTGTCACTGCAAGTTTTGGCTTTGTTGCTGCCGCGCGGGTCATTAATAAACTCACTCAGTAACGGTTTAATCAGTTCTAATAACGTAGTCTTGGAGAGCTTTCCATTCAGGACTTCACTTGCTTATCAAGGCAAAAGATACTGACTAAACCGTGTCAGTATCGCGTATTTTTACTCTTGAGCCGTATCTTTTATCGCCTGAATAATCGCTTTAATACCGTTCCCACGTGAAGGGCTCAAATGATTAAGCAGCCCTAGTTCAATTAAAAAATTCTCACAATCGAATTTAGCAATCTGCGCTGTCGATAAGTCTTGATATGCGGAAACAATAATAGAGATAAGCCCCTTAACGATTTTCGCATCTGAATCTACGGTTAATTCAACCCCCTGCTGATGTTTTCGGGCATGGAACCATACTTTACTCTCACAGCCGTGCAATAGTGCTTCATCAACTCTTAGCGAATCATCTATGCGCGGTAAGGTTTTACCAAGGCGCATAATGGTGCGATATCGATCTTCCCAACTACGTAAGGCATTAAATTGGTCTAACAGGGCTTGTTGTGATTGTGTGTACATCTGAATTCTCTATCTGCTGGCAGTGTATTTTAATGCCGTATTTGCTTGGAGTCTGTAATCACTATTTTAACAGTCTCATTGATGAATACCAATCACGGCACTGTAAGGGGGCAAATTGGCATAGTACGTTCCAAGTTAGGGCGTAAGGCGATTTATTGTGCACCAAATTAGTGCTTTGATTGTGTTTTGGAATGCACTTCTATTTTAAGTCTATGATATTAAAGTTTTTGTTTGGTTGGTCTAAAACGTGCTTAATACAGTTTAATTAAATTGATAGACCCTAGGAGGGGACTTTGAAATTAATCACAGCGATTATTAAGCCTTTTAAAGTAGATGATGTTCGTGAAGCATTAGCTGATGTTGGCGTTCAAGGGGTAACACTAAGCGAAGTACGAGGTTTTGGCCGCCAAAAGGGTCATACCGAACTTTATCGGGGAGCTGAATATGCGGTTGATTTCCTACCTAAAGCAAAGTTAGAGATTGCCATTTGTGATGAGCAAGAAGATAGCGTAATTGAAGCGATAACCAATGCCGCTCATACAGGTAAGATCGGCGATGGTAAAATTTTTGTGCGACATCTTGAGCAAGTGATTCGTATCCGTACTTCTGAACAAGGTCCTGAGGCTGTCTAAATGAAAAAGTTAAGTATCATTCTAAGTTTATTTTTATCAATGTGCTCTTTTGGTGCAATGGCACAAGAGCCTGAACTTAATGGCGCAAACACCGCGTGGATTTTAACGTCAACGGCGTTAGTGTTAATGATGACACTACCAGGTCTGGCATTATTTTATGGTGGCTTAGTCCGAAGTAAAAATGTGTTATCTATACTAATGCAGTGTTTTTCTATTGCTGCAATTAGCTCTGTGTTGTGGCTGGTTATTGGCTACTCATTGGCGTTTGCTGAAGGGAATGCATTTATTGGTGGCTTAGATAAAGTGTTGCTTATGGGAGTTGAACGTAGCGATTTAGCAGGCGATATTCCAGAACCACTCTTTATGCTATTTCAAATGACTTTTGCGGTGATAACGCCAGCGTTAATTATTGGTGGCTTTGCCGAGCGCATGAAATTCTCAGCTGTATTACTCTTTTGTGCCATGTGGTTACTCTTTGTTTACACTCCTGTGACTCATTGGGTGTGGGGCGGCGGCTGGTTAGCTCAAATGGGCTTCTATGACTTTGCGGGTGGTGCGGTAGTACATATTACCTGTGGTGTCGCCGCTTTGGTTGCTGCAATCGTATTAGGTCCACGTAAAGGGTTTCCAAAAACGGCAATGTTGCCACATAACATGACTATGACGGTCACTGGTGCAGGATTATTGTGGGTTGGCTGGTTTGGCTTCAACGGTGGTAGTGCGCTAGCAGCGAACGGCGACGCGGCGATGGCTATGTTAGTAACTCATATTTCGGCGGCCATGGGTGCGATGACATGGGCTGCGATCGAATGGAGAAGATTCGGTAAGCCAAGTGCGTTAGGTATTGTGACTGGTATGGTCGCGGGTTTAGGTACTATTACGCCGGCATCTGGTTTTGTCGGCCCTGGTGGCGCATTAGTTTTAGGCTTGTTAGGTGGCTTCGTTTGCTTTAACGCCACAGTTTATATCAAGCAAACATTAAAGATTGATGATTCGCTAGATGTTTTTCCTGTACACGGTGTCGGTGGTATTTTAGGTACGCTATTAGTGGGTGTCTTTAGTTCGACTGATCTAGGTGTCTTTAGCGGTTATGGCTTTGGTGAGGGTAATGAAACCATGGCTGATCAGCTATTGGTACAGTTCATTGGTGTGACGGCTACGTTGGTTTATACCGCTGTCGTGAGTTTTATCTTGTTTAAAGTTGTCGCACTCTTTACTAAAGGTTTACGTGTTGATGAAGAGCAAGAAGTGACTGGATTAGATATCTCACAACATGAAGAAACGGGTTATAGCCTATAAAACCACAGTCGTTTCAGCATGCTTTTAGCCGAGAGGTCTCATTTGGGCAATGTAGATAGATCTTGAATAAAAACCTTTCAAGATGACAGGCAACAACGAATTCAGAAAGCCATCGTAGTGCCATCTTACTGATGACACTGCGATGGCTTTTTGCTGCTCTAAATTTAGAACTATTCAGTAATAAAAGGGTTTACCTTCCCCTAAGGGGAAAGGTTACAATGTGTGCATAGTTAACAACAATGATGATGTTTATTATGGAAACTCAATTAGGAATCAGTGGTTTACGCTGCAATGGCTGTGCAAGTAAGCTGGAAAAAAGACTCAATGAACTCGATGGTGTAACCGCGCAAGTGAGTTTTGCTTTATCGAAGGTGTCTTTGTCATTTTCCCAACCATCACAATTAACCCTTGCCCTTAAACTCATCAAAAAGGCTGATTATCAACTGATTACCGAGCTGCATACGTTTAGTGTGATTGGTTGGAGCTGCGGCGGTTGTGCTAATAAAACTAAAAAAGCACTGCTTGAATTGGAGGGTGTTGAGTCCGTTGCTGTTAACCCTACGACAGCCCAATTAGAGATAGAAGCGATAACAGGTGTGGTGAAACAAAGTGATTTTGCCATAGTTTGTCAAGGTTTTGGTTATCAGCTGCAACTAAATACCGCAAATCAAATAGACCAGCAAGAGCAGCAACAAATATTGTTTGAGCAGCAGAATAAAGAGCAACGTCAGTTAGTTATCCTATCCAGCTTATTCACACTACCGTTAGTTTTACCGATGATCCTGATGGTGTTTAATCAAGCACTAATGTTAAACCCATGGCTGGAGTTCGCTCTGGCCACTGTGGTGCAGTTTGTCGTAGGGGCTAAGTATTATCGTGGTGCATGGCTTAACCTTAAAACGCTCAGCGCTAATATGGACACACTCGTTGCTTTGGGTACCAGCGCTGCCTATTTCTATAGTTGTTATGTACTGTTTTCTGATTGGCGGACAGCACATGGGCAGCTATATTTTGAAGCTAGCGCCGTGATTATTACATTTATCTCTATCGGTAAGTGGATAGAGCACCGTGCTAAACATAGTACTAGTGAAGCGATTAGAGAGTTGATGGCATTAACTCCAGTGACAGCAACCGTAATCCGACAAGATAAAACTCAGCAGCTACCTATAGAGCAAGTGTTATCAGGCGATCTAATACGCGTGATAGCCGGTGATAAAATTCCTGTTGATGGTGTAGTGTTATCAGGCGAGAGTGAGGTTGATGAATCGCTGATCACTGGAGAGAGTCTGCCAGTACGTAAGGCCGTTGGTGATCAGGTTGTAGCAGGCGCTGTCAATGGTCATGGCGTGATGACAGTCGAAGCAAGCGCCGTTGGTGAAAACAGCAGTTTGAACCAAATTATTAAGATGGTTGAGCAAGCACAAATGAGCAAGGCACCCATTGAAGAGTTAGTTGATCGTATTGCTAAAATATTTGTGCCTGCGGTGTTGTTGATTGCATTGGTTACTTTAGCGACGTGGTTAGCATTGGGTGCAAGCTTCGAAACGGCGCTGATTAATAGTGTTGCTGTGCTTGTTGTTGCCTGTCCTTGTGCACTTGGGCTTGCAACGCCTGCAGCTATTGTTGCTGGTAGTGGCGTCGCTGCGCAACATGGCATTATTATCCGTGATGTAAAAGCATTGCAAATGGCGGGTAATTTGAGCCGGATCGCTTTTGATAAGACAGGTACGTTAACCGAGGGTAAACCACAAGTCGTTAATACTACGCTGGTTGATAACACGCGTGATCAAGATACAGTATTGGGCCAACTAGCTTCTTTAATGGAGCAAAGTGAACACCCCTTGGCCCGAGCTATCAAATGTTATACACAATCTCACCACGTTGTTTTAAGTGCAGTCAGTCAATTTAAGGTCATCGCAGGGAAAGGGGTGAGTGGTTCATTAAACGGACAACTTGTGCTTGCTGGTAATCGTGAACTAATGAAAGAACACCAGGTCGTTATGCCAGATGAATTAACACAAGGTACTAGCGCATCTGAGGTTTATTTTGCAATTGACGAGCAGCTAGTCGCGCTAATCGAACTTAATGACCAAGCAAGAGAAAGCAGTAAATTAACGATTAGCCGACTCAACTCGTTGGGACTAACAACGTCGATGCTAAGTGGCGATAATAAGGGGGCGGCGCAAGCAATGGCTCAACAACTCGGCTTGCGACAAGTGTTTTCGGAACTAAAGCCCGAGCAAAAACTAAATCAACTCAAGCAATGGCAAGAGGCCGATGAGCAAGTTGCAATGGTGGGTGATGGCATTAACGATGCGCCTGCATTAGCGCAAGCTGACTTAGGTATTGCGATGGGGTGCGGTACCCAAGTGGCGATTAGTAGCGCGCAAATTACCTTAAGTCAAAGTAACCCTTTACTAGTGGTTGCTGCGATTGAGATTGCTACGTTGACTTGGAGTAAAATAAAACAAAATTTATTTTTAGCCTTTATTTTTAATTCGCTCGCGATACCGCTCGCCGCGATGGGGCACCTGAGCCCACAATTAGCTGGGTTAGCTATGGCGCTTTCGAGTATCACTGTACTCGGTAATGCACTGTTATTAAAACGTTGGCAGTTTAAAGAGAGTTAATATGGCAAGTAAAACGATTGGTCAAGTTGTGGAACTGACAGGCTTGTCTGCAAAAGCTATTCGTTATTATGAAAGTAGTGGCATTGTGTCCGAAATTCCACGGGCTAACAATGGCTATCGTTTTTATAGTAATGAAAATGTTGATGAGCTCTTGTTACTCAAAGGAGCTAGAGAGGCGGGGTTTTCGATTGATCAGTGTCGACAGCTTATGGCGGTATTTCATGATCAAAATCGTCATAGTAGCGATGTGAAGGCGATGACATTAGCGCAAATTACTCAAATAAAACAGCGCATCGAAAAGTTGCAAAGTATTGTGTTGAAATTAGAAGCGTTAACGGAGCAATGCCAAGGGAATGATCAGCCTCAGTGCTCGATTATTGATGGGTTATTGAAAAGTTAGTAATGCATGAGGGATTAGATTAAGAGGCTCTAAACGCTTTAGCTAATAATTTACAAATGACTGATATTGGTACTTTATTCGTATTTATTAATCTTTAATGGTTCTTTATTCTTTCTCTGTTAATTGGGTCTGACGACAGTGTTTGCTGTCGATTTTGATTTAGCCATCAGCGAATGTAAGGAACAATCATGAAGCGTTGTTTAATGAATACAGCTCTAGCTCTCAGTGTCTGTGGTGCCCTCAATGCACCTACGTACGCTAATGACAACATCAATTATTTCTCTTTTGGCTTATCAACAGAGTCGATTAACCCTAATTATGACTACCTGACTGATTGCAAACGGGATTGTGACGATCAAGCTAGAATACAAGATTTGGAGTTTTGGTTTAATACTCGCCTTGGGCAGGAGCAAGCAGGGTATGACTTAAAGCTTAGTCAAGCGACAGCGCAATCTGCTCGATTTTTAATTCAATCGACGTACGGGCCGACAGCGCAGGGCATTAATCAATTAGCGGACTTGATTGCCGTTAAAGGTGAACAAGCCGCCATTGAGCATTGGTTGACTGAGCAAATGCAGTTACCTGCCAGCCAATTAACATCGCTGGTATCTAACGCGACAGATCACTTGCAAACATCAGCATGGTGGCATCAATCGCTAGTCGCTCCGGATCAATTACGCCAGCGAGTTGCCTTTGCATTAAATCATGTACTGACTATTTCAACCGTCGGATCAATTAGAAAAGATGGCAGTATTGCTGAGTATTATGACGTGTTGGCTAACAATGCGTTTGGCAACTTCCGTACTTTACTTAACGATGTCACCTACAATATTGCGATGGGCGTTTATCTCGATAATGTGCGAAATAATTCGCGTCACCAAGCGAATGAAAACTATGCCAGAGAATTGATGCAGCTGTTTACCCTTGGTACTGAACGCCTAAATCTTGATGGTAGTGCGCAAGTCGATGAAAACGGTCAGCCGATCGAAACATATACAGAAGCCGATGTTGTTGAATTAGCAAAAGCACTCAGTGGTATCGTTCGTGGTGGTCAATGGTATGGTCAAGCCAAAGTTAGACAGCGCCTCCACTTCGGTGGAGAAAAAGTGTTATTTGCGGGAACAGATCAAGTCGCTTATGTTGATGGTAGTTCAGCTAAAGGGGATATAGCGCAAGCTCTCGACGCTATTTTTAATCACCCTAATGTCGGTCCGTTCATCGCTAAGCGATTGATTCAGCATTTGGTCACTAGTAATCCGTCGCCACAGTATATTGCAAATGTTGCTAGCGTGTTTAATGACAACGGTCAGCAAGTACGTGGTGACATGGCTGCAGTGATTAAAGCGATTTTATTAGATCCTGAAGCAAGGCAGCCACAGCAAGTCGCAGATATGAGTTTTTACGGTAAGTTAAAAGAGCCAGTGCTCCGCTTCACTGGTTTGTTACGAGCGTTTGATGTCAATCCTGCGCGTTTAACTGCATTTCAAATTAGCCGTATCCAGCGCCCGTTGTATGCTGATAGTGTGTTTAGTTTTTTCCAGCCAGATGATACTCACTCAGGGATTATTGAAGATGCGGGCAAAGTGGCTCCGAATTTCACCTTAGCAACTGAGGTCAATCAAGCAACACTTTATAACGCGCTATATAAAAATGTGACCGAATCTCGCTATGGCAAAAAAGCAATGAGAACAGGCAACTACAATCGCTATAACTTGGATAAAGAGGCCGCATTAGCCATAAATTCTCCTGAGTTGCTAGTGGATCGTTATAACCTGTTGCTAATGGGGGGGACGATGAGTGATTCAATGAAAGATAAAATTGTTAAGCATTTGGCTGGTGTTTCAACTTCAGATGGCGGATATCAACGTGCACGTCAGGCATTATTAGCCGTCGTTACTTCACACCAACAAGCTATTCAGCGCTAGGAGAGAATGATGAATAAAAGTATGCAACGTCGTCAGTTTTTAAAAAGAGCGCTTTACCTTGGTGCCGGTGTGAGCTTGGTTAACTCACCATTGATCTTTGCCAGTGAGCAGGACTTAAACTCACAAACTATTGATAAGACGGGCTATAAAGCGTTGGTGTGTATTGACCTAAGTGGCGGTAATGATAGCGCTAATATGTTGGTTCCCTATAGCCTATCAGCCTATGAGAGTTATAAACAATTACGCACTAATGTTGCGTTAGAGCGAGAGCAATTACTGCCCATTAACCCTGCTGGAATGAGCGAACAATCCTTAGCTTTACATCCTAGCTTAACAGGCATACAACAGCTTTTTACCCAAGAGCAAGTTGCCTTTGTTGCTAATGTTGGACCCATGGTGACTAACGCTGGTGCAATAGGGGTGACACCTAAACGCGGAAGTCACCGTAATCAGCAACAATATTGGCAGGGGCTTGATCCCGTACAAGCCGCCACATCAAAGCAGGGTTGGCAAGGGCTAACGGCTGATTTATATCAAGGCTCACACCAAATGAACTCATCAATTTCTGGAAAGAATGTGTGGCAGACAGGCCGATATAAGAGCGCTTATGTCATGGGAGAAAATGGCCCTGAAGACTTTATTAATCATGATAATGACCAGTTAGAAGCATTAATTAGTGAGTTGGCCGATGATGCTATGCATCATGATAATGCGTTAGTGAGTGAATATAGCTATAACGATCAAAACGCTCGCTTATTATCGAGTGAAATGAAACAACGTTTATTTAGCGAAGCAGTTAATGGGCAGATTGATAATTTAAATATGGCGTTACCGGCGAATAAACTTGGTCGCCGTTTTGAAATGGTGCTGCGTAGCCTGTTAGCAAATGATACAACAACTACGTCGCGTCAAAGCTTCTATATCAAGCATGGTGGTTATGACTTCCATAGCGATATGCTTGTTCGTCAAGCCAAGAAGTTAACGGAGCTTAATGATGCCATTGTTGCATTTCAAGCGGCTTTAGCGCAGTTTAATTTAACTGATCAAGTGACTAGCTTTACTATTTCAGACTTTGGCCGCAGCAGCACGACTAATGGAACAGGCACAGCGCACGGCTGGGGGGGACACCAAATGATTATTGGTGGTGCTGTTGCTGGTGGGACTGTTTACGGGAAAATGCCAAACATGGCGGTTGGAAGTGATGACTTGACTCAAGATAAAGGCATTATGATCCCAACCACCGCGGTGGATCAATATTCTGCAACGTTAGCGATGTGGTTTGGCGTACCGCAATCACGCCTTGAAGAAGTATTACCGAATATAGACTTGTTTAGTAATAAAAACCTTGGCTTCATGCGTACGTAACGGTGCCCGGTTACTGAGCTTGTTAATTATTGCTTAATGTAGCCAGTTTATTCAATCTTTAGCTCCCTCCATTCATTACACTGATTTCAATTATTAAGAGGTCAGTGTAATGAAACAAATTAAAACGAATACAATTGTTATTGGTGCTGGGCAAGTGGGGTTGGCGCTTGGCTATTATTTAAAACAAGCGAATATTGAATATATCATTCTAGAACAAGGCTTTGAGATCGGCGAGCAGTGGCGAAAACGCTTTGATAGCTTGACACTGTTTACACCAAATAGCCTAAATCGTTTACCGGCTTATTCTAAACCAATATCTCAAAGTGAATTTCAAACCAAGGATGAGTTTGCAGACTATTTACAAGCCTATCAACAGCATCATCAGCTCAACGTTCAATGTAACCAGAAAGTAAATTCAATAAAACAAGGCGATATGGGAGGCTATATTATTAGCACCGATGAGCGCACGTTTTATGCGAAGCATATTGTACTAGCTAATGGTGCGTTTCAGGATGGTGCAGGTAATGATAACGGTGTGAAATATAGTGATGAACAAAACGTTATTAAACATTATCAAGTTAATGATCTTAGTGATAAGAAAATCGCGCAGCAGCTTGTTTTAGTGGTAGGTGATGGTGCTTCTGGGCGTCAAATTGCTAAGCAGCTAGCTAAAAATAACCAAGTTTATTTAGCGCAGGGGCGAACGCGACATTTGATTAAGCATAAGCTGCTTGGCATTAATATTTTTCATTGGTTACGTGCCTCTGGTTTATTAACACTGAATAAAAATTTCTCACTAGCCCAGTGGATTAAGGGGCGCGATCCCTTCCCTGATACTCAAATTAATGACCGGACCCTGATGAATGCTGGGGTTCGCTTCTTACCGAAACTGACAGCATTGGATAGCGTTGCTCACTTTGCTGGTGGTGAAAAAATAGTTATTGATTCAGTAGTTTGGGCGACAGGCTATCGTAATCGTTATGATTTTATCCACGTAGCCGATGTTTTAAATTCAAACGGCGATATCACAACGGACAAGCTACCCAAAGGTTTTTTTTGTGCAGGCTTAGCATGGCAACATAACCGTGCTTCTGCATTAATTTATGGTGCTAAATTTGAAGCGAAAAGGGTGGTTGATGAGATAACTAAGTTGTAGTAACTAAATCCAACGGATAATGACTCATCATGGATAAATCAATTGGATGAATAGCATGAGCTACTGCCTTTCTATAACAAGGTTTACTGTAATTATTGGTATCTCAACATCGTGAAGGTTCAAGGAAGCAACTACCTTACTTTATGCTATACCATTTCCACTAAAAACCTGATCATTTTTTACGCTCTAAACAAATGATAGCTACGTTATTTATTATCTATGTAGAATCACTACGTACGCTAATAAATACCTTGCGACATGGATGTCGGTACTTAGGTTCTGTTTGGCACGTAGGACCTGTGCTTTAATTCGTTTATCCTAGTTACAAAATGGATCACTTAATTAATGGAATTGGTCTTAGTGCCAGTTTAGGTGTGGCTGGCAGCTTGCAGGTAACATTAGAAATTAGCAACCGCTATCTTCAATCTCATAATTAACTGAAACCTGTTTTCCTGGTGTTTTTATTGTTTGATAAAGTAGGTAGCAATTATCATCGACGGAATATCCAGGGTTAGTGATATAGGCTAAGTTTAATGTTGGTAAGAAATATAAGCCAAAGTCACTTTCTGCAACCGCATCACGACTCGAAAGCGTTTCAAATGCTAAGTTCATTGAGGCGATTAATGATTTATCAAAATCGCTACTAATCCGAATTAGCCCGTCTTCGATGGCGACCTCACCGTCATCTAATTTTAGTGTTTCAAGGCCCTCTTCTTGTCCCTCAATGACCGCCATGCTTTGAATTAACGTGTTGGTTGAGTTGAGTGAGCCGCTGACCGATGCTAAGACTGCTTCATTGGCCTTATCGCTGACGTTAAGAAACTTAGGAACGGCTACGACTGATAATATTGCAATAACGCTGATCACAATGACGAGTTCGATTAATGTAAATCCAGATTGTTTTAACTTCATTTTAACTCCTATTAGGTGTTACTTAATTTGTGCTTGTTCGAGGGATGTTATAGCGAATAGTTGTTAATTTCTGTTTTGAAGTGTGATTATTTGTAATTAATTAATCATTTAATTTCAGGTGGATAACATTTTATTTCTTTTTTTGTTTAGCGATAGGCTTGAAAATAAATCTAGTAGTCGCATATCTATTTATAGCGAAGGCCTGATTAGGGTTCGCAGAAAAACAGTCGCATTTGCGATGTTAACTTTAATAATGGTGCAGCATTAGCTGGCCGACATTTACTGAAAAATCACCTATTAATCGATAATGAGCAAGGCTCTCAGTCATTGTCTTTGATATAGAAAAATTATGATTTTTAATCAGTAAACATATTGCTTCTTAGGAGAATATTTATGCGTAATATCGATCTTTCACCTCTATACCGTAGTGCTATTGGCTTTGACCGTTTGGCTCACATGATTGAGTCAGCCTCATCAGGCAATGGCAATAGTAATCAAGGTTATCCTCCGTATAACATCGAACAGCTTTCTGAAGATGAGTATCGCATTACTCTCGCTGTTGCTGGCTTTGATGAGTCTGAATTAGACATTACTAGCCATCAAAATACCCTGCTAGTGAAAGGGGTTAAAGCAACTAAAGAACAAGCTGAAACAAAATTTCTCTATCAAGGCATAGCAGAGCGCGGCTTTGAAAGAAAATATCAACTCGCTGATTATGTCACAGTTCAAAGTGCTGATTTAAGTAATGGCTTATTACACATTGAGTTAAAGCGCGAAGTGCCGGAAGCCATGAAGCCTCGCTCAATTGGTATTGGTCAACATACTAACAAGCGCATCGCCAGCTAGTTAGTTTAAACACAGTTTCCCCCTTTTTAAGCCGCTGAGGATGCTCAGCGGCTTTTTTATTGCTATGTCGCAGAGCGTGTATCAAAATCGCTTCCGTTAAGGTGGCTATCTAATTGAAAGTAAATAACTTCGGTTCTCCTTTGTGAGAAACACCCTTGCCATTTGTGCTGCGGACCAGCTAACGCTATCTAAATTGTTCCCTGCCATTTAATCTTCCGTGTAAAAGCTAGGCTTATAGAAATCGGCTTGATGTTCATAAAAATTGTCATCCTGGCAGTCTTTTAGCCGGGATCTTTGTTGAGTGATTCAGTGCTTTATTAGCTTAAATTACCTGGAACTAGTTAGCCTACAAATCCGGTGGTTATATTAACCATAATGTGGTTTGTATGACTTATGCTGATTGTGTTTCTTAATGTCACAAAATGCCTGTATTTACTTAAGGTATTGATTTTTAAGGTTTGTTTGTTGTTGGCACACCACCTGCAATAACTAGATTGTAGTTCAAACAATCTTATTAATTATCAAACAATCTATTAGGAGTCTGACATGGCTAACGTAACAAACACATTTCGCGCAGTAGTAGTAACAACCACAATCGCTATCGCAAGTTTAGGAGTTAGTGCAAACGCCGCAGAACTTAATAGCCAAACAAAACAAGATTTGTTTAACGCATTAGGCAAAGTTTTCAGCTCTCAAGTGAGTGCCATCGCTGGTGAAATTAGCAGTGATATTGAGCGCACCATTAATGAAAACTTAGTTGAGTTAGGTCTGGAAATTGCTGAAAAAACTAAGCAGCAAGATGCCGACAATACTGACAAAGCAAACTCAAGCAAATAATTTAATTTTTGAAGAAACGGAGAAGTATTATGGGTATTTTTAGCAGATTTAGTGACATTGTAAACGCCAATATCAACGCGATGTTAGATAAGGCGGAAGATCCTAAAAAGTTAGTACGTTTACTAATTCAGGAAATGGAAGAAACCTTAGTTGAGCTACGAAGCGGTGCAGCCAAGCATATCGCTGAGCGAAAGGAATTAGAAAAGCAATTAGCACGAGCCAAGCAATGTGCTGCACAATGGCAAGCTAAAGCAGAGTTGGCACTGAGCAAGGGCCGTGAAGATTTAGCGCGCAGTGCGCTGAGCCAAAAACAACACAGCGCTGAGCAAGTCACTTTATTAGAGCAGGAGCTAGAGCGTTATAACGAATTATTGAGCGGTGTAAATAATGACGCAGATCGCCTAACACAAAAAATGACCGAAGCACGTGCGAGACAGAGTTCTTTATTAGCGCGTAAAACACAAGCGGTTACCCGTTTAAAAGTGAAGCAACAACTAGACAGCCATAAAGTAGAAGATGCGCTGGCACGCTTTGAGCAAATGGAAAAGAAAATTGATGCTTTAGAAGCAGAAGTTGAAAGCTATGATATAGGCACTGATGAACAGTCAATTGAAGCACAGTTTAAAAAAATGGAACGTGATGAGTCGATTGAAGATGCGTTAGCCGAATTAAAACAGAAGATGGCTTCGTAATCATGTTCATGTTTAGCACAGTTTTATGGATATTTCTGTTGCCAGTCGCCGGCATGCTAATTAGCGCCGGCGCAATTTCACTAATCAGTGAATATTTTTAGTATTAATAATAGTTTTAGGAGAGTTTATATGAGTATTTGGCATCGAATTACAACGGACAAGGCGCATGGAAAATTGTTTGGTGTGTGTTCTGGATTAGCAAAAGCGTTTGGCTATAGTCGCCTTGGTGTTCGCTGTGTTGCTGTACTAGGTTTATTGTTTATGCCTGTTGTTACCTTCACTATCTATGCAACTGCTGCAGTGCTTTTACCAACGAGGCAACAGGCGTGAGATGATTAACTATTTAAAATATAAACTAAAACGCTCTGCTTGCAGGGCGTTTTTTTATTGTAACGGGAAACGATTTAGCTATGATAACGATAGCGATTATCATTATTAAGTAATTGATTTTAAAGAAAAAGTTGATTTATTATTATTTGGGTAGCATAATTATTGTTCAACCTGTTCGCAGAGCACTGAGGAACTCATGAAAGCAAATAGCGATATAGTTAAACAACTCAACCGCGTTTTAACGGTCGAGCTAACATCGATAAATCAATTTTTCTTACATGCCCGCATTTTTAAAAATTGGGGCTTAGAGGCGTTAAATCATAAAGCCTATAAGAAATCGATTAAAGATATGAAGCAGGCCGATAAGCTCATTGAGCGAATCTTGTTTTTAGAAGGCTTACCTAACTTACAGCAACTTGGACGATTACGCATTGGTGAACACACACAAGAAATGCTTGAGTGTGACTTACACTGTCAAAACGATCAAAACCAATTAATGGCTGAGGTTATCCAAGCGTGTGAAGATGCAAATGATTACGTGAGTCGAGACATTTTGGTCGAAATCTTAGATTACGAGCAAGAATATATTGATTGGCTCGAAGCGCAGCTCGACCTAATCAAAGGTATGGGCGTTGAAAACTACCAACAAGCAATGATGGATAAATAAGGGGATTAAAAATGAAAGGCGATAATGAAGTAATTGATGGTTTAAATATGTTGCTCGTTGGTGAGTTAACCGCGATGGATCAATATTTAGTGCACTCAAAAATGTATGAAGATTGGGATTTGTCAAAACTACATGAGCGTATCGCTCATGAATTTGATGATGAAAAAGAGCATGCCCAGAAGTTAATTGAACGAATCTTATTTCTCGAAGGTAAGCCTGATGTGACTAAGCGAGAAGGTTTGGCGATTGGCTATACCGTTCCTGATATGTTGCAAAATGACCTTAATCTTGAATATCAAGTGGTGACCAACTTACGTAAAGTGATAGCTCTTTGTGAAAGCAAGCAAGACTTTCAAACACGAAATATGTTGATGCCTTTACTGGAAGAGACTGAGCAGGATCATGTTTATTGGTTAGAGCAACAGCTAGGCTTGATTGATAAGGTTGGTTTAGAAAATTACTTACAATCGATGATGTAACTGTCAGGGAGAAGGGAGCCAATGGCTCTCTTTTTGACATGTAATAAATGGTTTTGCATGTTATAGCTGAAAAAAAGCCCCGATAACGGGGCTTTGCCTTCAGTTTTAATCGCTCACTTGAGAGAGAATAAGCGTTTAAAAAACTGTCTAGAATTTAGCTTCAGCACCAAGATAGAAGAAGCGCCCTACACCACCGCCGTAAACGCTAGAGTAATTCCCTTTACCACTAATAATGAACGGTCCATTATTATCGAAAATGTTATTTACGCCTCCATAAATACGAACTGATGCATCACCTTCTAAATCAACCATGTAAGAAGCAGACACGCTATGTTTGATATAAGAACCAATGTCTTGGAATGCCAAAGGTTCAGGGTTTTCAACACACTTATCGGTTGCACTGGCACATTCCTCAGCATTACTTTCTAAATAGCCTTGGTATGAGGTTTCACGTGCGAGACTATCTTTAACACTGCCTTTAAACTTGGTACTCCAACGAATACGTAAATCGTCTAAGCGCCATGTTGCAGAAGCTGAAGCGACATCCTCGAATGAGTAAGATCTGTAGCCTAGAGTGTCGGTTGTTTCTAGCGCACCATTGACTTCCTTAGTTGTTGAATCTTCAAGAAGGTGAGTGTAATGGGCTTTTAGCTTTAACGAACCTAACTCATTCAAGTCAAACGCATACTCTGCTGCAACGTCATAACCGCGTGTTGCCATCATGTCAGCATTAAAATAAGTCTGTACAACTTCAGTTAATCGGCCTTCACCGTCACGGGTAATTGCATTACAGTACTGATTGCCTATGCCATACTCAACGCCTGTTGGTGGGTTATAACACCCTGATAGAATTTGTTCGTTACTTAACGTGGTAATAACATCTTCAATCTCAATATCAAAATAGTCGATAGCTAAACGAAACCCTTCTAGTTGTGTCGGGGCAAATGTC
Source organism: Psychrobium sp. 1_MG-2023 (assembly GCF_030689115.1). Classification (NCBI taxonomy): domain Bacteria; kingdom Pseudomonadati; phylum Pseudomonadota; class Gammaproteobacteria; order Alteromonadales; family Shewanellaceae; genus Psychrobium; species Psychrobium sp. 1_MG-2023. The sequence goes on from NZ_JAUYVJ010000001.1 coordinate 223,613, forward strand.
ATACCAAAGGTAAATGTTGTACCTGTTTCTTCAAATAATTGATCATTACCAGCACTTGGAGAGTAACCAGTATCAGGCAGGTTGAAGATTCCATCTTCATCAGAGTCTATTGTCGCTTGGATGCCAGAGTCTTTTCGGCAGTTGTCATGGCCTGGCTTAGTTGAATCTGCCGTTGTGTCCTTACAGATGTCTGCAATGGTGTCATAATCACCAGCAATGGGAGAAAGTAGCTCTTTAATGTTTGGTGCTCGCTGTGCGACAGAGTAGTTGGTGCGCAGTGCATAGCCCTCAACTGGCTCCCAGATAATACCTGCTTTGTAACTTCCAACATTTCCCACTTGTTCCATACTGTAATCGGCAGCACGTACAGATACTTCTGCAGATAAGTTTTTAGCTGCAAATGAATCTTTTAGTAATGGAAAAGCAAACTCAGCAAAGATTTCTGATACTTCAACTTCACCTGAATATGAAGGGATATAGTTGAAAGAAATACCGCCAGTTTTTGATATTTCATCAGTTTCTACTGACTGGGTGTCTCTACGATACTCGGCGCCAAATACGGCAGAAACTGGCCCCGCAGGCAGTTCAAATAAATCTCCCGCAATGTAGCCTAATACATTGAATTGGGTTAAGTCTGAATCAAGTGTTGCATTATGACGAATGTAGTCAGCTGCCTCTTCTGAAATAGAGCCTATACCAAATAAGTTAACTGGCACACAACCATCGGCTCTTGCCTCCGCCTCTTTACATTGAATGGTAACGCCATCTTCTGCGTATTCGGCTTTTAATGCTGAGTTTAATTTGGCAACATTAATTTCATTGAGACGAAGCTGTTCTTGTTTGAATGTACCGTAACCAACTGAAACATCCCAATCCCAGTCGCCATCAAATAGCGTACCTTGTAAGCCTGCCCATGAACGTATCGTGGTACGGGTATTGTCAGTTGTCACTTGACCTACCTCGTGTAAACGACGATCAAAATAAATTCTTCCGTTCTTTTCCCACAGTTCTTGATGAGGCTTCATCGCTTCAGGGATATAAGGATTATCCCATGTCATGTAATCTAACCTGACATCAAAGGGTTCGCCATTACTGTCGTAGGCAGCGCCTTTTTCACGTTCGTAAATATCTTCTGGAGATTTTTTATTGAGGGACTTATTTTGGCTAAATTGAACCTGAAAGTATGATGCAATATCATCATTTAAGTCATAATCGACTTTAACGGCAGCGACCAATGCTTCGTCAGGCACTTTAAGCGCGACCCATTGTGTCGAGTTAACACCATAGATTTCCTCATTACCTTTCCAGTCATCACGAAGACCAGACTCGTCATACCAAAATTGTGTATCGTTTGACGAGTCTTCACCAAAAACACCACCAGCGGTGCCATCAGAGAGATTTACCCAAGAAGTTTGCCCGTCTTCAAGATCACGCATACAGGCGTATTCGCCACTTGTGGTCCACATTGCATTACACATTTTCTCGTCGTCGTAGGTATAGGCATCTGCCACCTGTGCACGCTTACGGTCACTTGCGAATAGCCCGTGTTGGCGATCATAGCTAGCGCTGGCAAAAACATAACCTCGCTCATCACTAAAAGACGTACCAAAGCTTAAATCTAGACTGTTTTCTTTGCCACCACCATCGGCACTTTCACCGACTCGAACATTGGCGCTAAATCCTTCTTTATCTTTTTGGGTAATAATATTAACCACACCAGCAATAGCGTCGGAACCATAAGCCGCTGAAGCACCACCTGTGATAGTTTCAACTTTTTGAACCATCCCCGCTGGGATGGTACTAAGGCTAACATAACTACCGCTGTGACTATTTGAAACAACACGGCGGCCATCAATTAATGTTAAGGTTCGGCTTGTTCCTAAGCCACGCAAATCGATAGTCGATAAGCCAGTGGCTGTAACACTTGATTGGGTGGTGCTGTTACTTGAGCCTTCGTGAATTGCTGGCATATTATCGATTAGAATTTCAGATAAAGAACCTAAGCCAGTGTCTGAAATAGCATCTTTATCCATTGTTACTAATGGTGTTGCTACTGAGAAACTATCACGTCGTAGTCGCGAGCCTGTCACTGTAATTTTTTCTGGTGCTTGGTAATTCGCTTTTTGTTGTTTAACGGTGTCTTTATCTGTTGCTTTGCGGGCAACGGCTTCATCGTTGTCTTGTGCTAACGCGGGTGCGGTACAAGCGAGTGCTATTGCAGCTGATATCGCATGTCTTTTAAAGTGGGGAATCATTGCCATTTCCTTGTTACTATTATACGAGCTGGGTTTTTATTGTTGTTATGGTTAGGCTTTTAACCATTGGAGAGCCAATAGTTAAAGCGTTTACCTGTTTTAGGCCACTCGAAGTGCAAGCTCAATTGTTAGCGGCTCTTTTCTTGCTCATTTATATATCTTTTTAATATCTATTCTTTTAATAACAGTGATTTAATTGTTCTTTGTGGTTGTGTGATTAAGATCCTGTTTTAAGTCTTTTTGCCTCTATTGCCGCGTTCTTTACTGATTAAGGATTGTGGTTAGAGGGGGTAAGTGATAGTTTTAAGAGGTATGCTTGATTGTATTTTTTATTGATTAAGAGTTTTATCTACACTGTTGCTGAATGATATTCAGTCTTGGATTTTTTGCCTTTTATGAGCTTACAAGCCCCCTTCAAACTTGAACGTTTTACTGTGATGCCACACGAAAATAAAGTGGTAAAGAGTGATGAGCAGTTATTAATTCAACCTAAATTTATTGATGTTTTAGCTTATTTAGCGACGCAGTACCCGCGTTTAGTTAGCCGTGAGGAATTAATTGAAAATATCTGGGAAGGCAATCAATATGTGGGTGAAAAAGCATTAACTAACGCTATTTGGAATTTAAGAAAGGCGCTGAAAAGTGATGACGTTCAGTTTATTGAAACGGTAAGAAAAACTGGTTATAGGTTGTTAATTGAACCAGAATATTTACCGGAGCCAGTGGCTAATTTGACTCAGACAGTTGAATTGGCCGTTGAACCTCAGCAACTAAATAAATCAAGGTTTTCGCTCGGTAAACTGATTGGCGTTGTTCTTTTTTTATCGTTTATTGGCGGGCTAAGTTATAACCTTGTTGTTCACTTTATTATTGAGCATCAGCAAGATGAGGAATCCGCTTTAGTTATCTCTAATTTAACCGCGGCACCGGGCCGTGAACTGTATCCTGCGGTATCTCATGATCAACGTTATCTGATTTATTCATGGCGTCGTATAAATCAAAAGGCCGATATTTTCTTAAAAGATTTAACTCAACCGGATCTCTTGCCTCGACAGCTGACCTTTACTGATGAATCTGAGTCGTCCCCTATATGGGGAAAGCGTGGTAAATATATATTCTTTGTCAGGAAGTCATGGTTAGGGGCGGATTGTTTTGTCATTAAGATGGATATTGCTACAGCAAGTGAAAAAGTTGTGGCTAATTGTCCGCCTGGAATAAATATTTATTTATCGTTGACTGCTGATGGTAACCAATTGGCTTACACGGGCTTTGAATCAGGCATGGGAACCGGGATTTATATTAAATCTTTGATCGAACCTCACTTACCTGCTATCCGTTTTTCTTGTGCTAAAGATTGTAACTATAGTGATAGAAGTATCGCTTTTTCTCCCGATGGGAAATATGCAGCGGTTAGTCGCCGGGCCGAAGATTTAGTTGAAGATATTTATCTTGTCAATTTACAAACAAAACAAACACAACAACTTACCTTTGGTGAAGGGGATATAAAAGGCTTTACTTGGACTGCAGACAGCAAACGTTTAGTTTATGCATCCAAAAGTTCGTTAACTCGTTCGGGACATATTATTTCAATAGATAACGGAAAAATTGAGCCCCTTAATGTTGAAGGTTTCAGTTTTCCATCGTTTATTCCAAACAGCAGCAGTTTGGTTTTTCATCGCTGGAATGTTGCAACATTTATCTCATATTTACCATTGGCGGAAAAGGTTAACGCAACGCCATTTCCATTGATTCAGTCGGATTATAGCCATAGTTCAGCACATTATTCCCAAGCAAGAGAGCGGCTCACCTATATATCGAATGAGTCTGGATACAATGAAATTTGGACGGCCAATTTAGATGGTACTCAACGAAAAAAGCTCACTAATCTTGAAAATAACTTAAGCGCACCAAGGTGGTCTCATAACGGCTTGCACATTGCATTCTTAGGCACGGTGTCTAATAGGCAAAGTAGCAGCATTTATATTTTAAACGTTGAAACATTAGCCGTTGAAGAATTAAAGACTGAGTTTGACACGTTATATAGGCCAACTTGGGGAATTAATGATAACGCATTGATCGTAGCTGCTAAGACTCAGGGGACGTCTAAATTATATCAAATACCATTAAATGGAGAGGAGCCCGAAATTGTTGCTAATACACCCGCTCGTTATGCAATACAAACGAGTGATAAGTCCATTTGGTATGTTAAGGGTAGTAAAAGTGGCTTATGGAGAGTGAACCCTAGTGATAAAAAGCAGCCGTTAGCGGTAATTGATAAAGACAATTTTAAGCAACGTTATAATTGGACGGTAACGGATAAAGGAGTTTTCTTTCAATCGGACTATAAAGATCATCATCGCATTATGTTTTATGACTTTGCCAAAGAACAGCTGACACCGATGATGAAGCTACCATCAAGGACGCTCGAAAGTTCTGGGTCAATGTCTTATGTAGCTCAAGATGACAAGTTACTGTTTACGCAAAGTCAATTTCCCCAAGTCGATATTAAAAGCTTGAGTCACCCACTGTTACAATAGTGTTATGTATGGGGAGTTAGTCGTAAACAATGAACTAGGCGGAACAGCACGTCCTTTCGAGTAAGCTAATCTGGTTTCTTCCAGACGATTTTGCTTGATACAAGCACCTATCAGCAGAGGACATTGCTTGATCTAAGGTACCTTTTGTATAAGAAGATAAACCAATCGAAACAGTGACTTTGATTTGGCAGCTACCATACAGCGCTGTCATTTTTTCGACGCTTTCTCTAAGCCTTTCTGCAATAAGTAACGCCGTCGCATTGTCTGTTTCTGGAAGTAAAATTGCAAACTCTTCACCACCAAGGCGGCCAAATATATCATATGGGCGTAGTTGATCATTAATTGTTTGACAGAAGTCTTTTAATACTTGATCGCCAGCAGCATGACCAAATTGGTCATTAATCTCTTTAAATTCATCCAAATCGAGCATTAATATACTGCTGTGGGTACCGATACGCTGACAACGTTTTTGCTCTATGTCTGCTAAACAAAAAAAGTGACGACGATTATGAATACCGGTTAATTCGTCTGTCGTTGCTAATTTGAATAAGTTATTGGAGTGCGAGGTGAGTTCAGCTTCGACTAATTTGGTTTTAGTGATATCAGTCGCAAATAAAAAGATATGGTCATCAGCAACAAGTTGTTCCGTTACTTGCAACCAGCGTTGATCGTGTAGATCAATTTCAAAGCGTCTATATTCTTGAGTTCGTCTTTTCTTTCCGGCTTGATGGAGCCAATGATCGAGGTCGGTCGTTTCAACGATGACACCAACATTGTGTAAGTAGCAATGTTCAATTAAAGATGAAAAAGTTTGGCCTGTGGCGATAACTTTTGTTGTACCAAACATTTCAGCGAGGCTGTCATTACAAAATATGAGCTGGTCATTTTGATCGAATACACCAAAGCAATCATCGGTTTTACTTAGCGATTCAAAAATCAGCTGTTCAATATAAGTTCCGTTTACATGTTCCATGAGGTATAAGCCGTGATATCTGATTAGTTATCCAATATTGGATGCTCAAGGGTAAAGTAATTAGCTCTCCTGCTGCTAATCAATTCGTATGATTTATGAACTAAATTAACGTTAAATTGATCTAGATCAATATGTATGGGGTTTTACAGGTTTCTAATTAAAAATATCCTAAAAAAGCGTTGGTCTGCAGTCCTTGTATGAGTAGTTATTAGCCGCAAACGAATTGTACCAATTCGTTTGGCCATTCTCTTTCTGAACGCTGTCAGTTTTATTTTTCAAGTACAAGCTGTACAGCCATCGTGTATTTAAAAACTTAAGCTCACAACAAAAGTCGTCGAGAATATTTTATGATGATTCATCATAAAACACCTCAGGACTTTTTCCGTAAATGAGGGCTGTTCTTGAGCATGAAAAAGTAATTATCCACTAGAGACTCAGCCATGGCGGCTAAATCGAAACGCTGGGGTTGATAAAGCCAATTGTCGATTAATCCACAAAAATAGGCATGCTTGGTGATGGCTGCTTGTTCAACATCTAAATCATGTGGCAGTTGTTGTCGTTTGATCGCATTAGTGAGTGTGCGCTTGATATTGTCATCAATGGTCAAGAAGTTATCCAGTTGGCGCAGTTCAATTTGTTCAACTGTACCGTTATATTCGAACTTATGCTGGATAATGCTAAACACCCTTTGCTGGCGCTTATCATGGGCTAGGTTTTTGAGTAAGTTAACTGAAAACTCTCGGTATTTTCCTAGTGGATCAGGTTCATTTTCATCCGTTAGAGCCAATGACAGTTGATCGATTGGCGAGCAGACTCGCTCAAGCATTGCTTGGAATAATTCGACTTTGTTTTTAAAGTGCCAATAAATGGCCCCACGGGTTAACTGTACATGGTTAGCAATATCCATGAGGGTGGTTTGGCTAAAACCTTTACTAAAAAAAACCTCTTCAGCACCATCAAGTAATAGGGCGCGAGTAGCAGCGGCTTGTTCTTTGGTTTTTCTGACCATAACGACCTCAAAAATAAAAATACAATCAGTAACAAATTTTGGTAAAAAACTGGTTGAATTAACAACAGCTATTACCATACACTTTAAACATACATGAATGTATGTTTAAAGTCGAATTGAGACATGATGACAAATAGTTCTATTGTCGTAACTGATGTAGTAGCTAACCATCAATGGCTATTTTTCTCGTTATTTTGAGGCCCCCATGAAATTAAATTTATTAACTCTGGCGCTTGCTAGTAGTCTAGTTGCGTTACTCGTCGGTTGTGACTCAACCACACCACAGGCTGGTTTTCAAATGCCACCACAACAAGTCGATACGGTGACGTTAGAAAGCAAAACTGTGTTGTTCGAACAGCAGTTACCGGCTCGGGCTGTTGCTGCATCGGTTGCTGAAGTGAGACCTCAAGTATCAGGTATTATTTTAAAACGTTTATTTGACGAAGGCTCGACAGTGCAGGCGGGTGACGCGTTATATCAAATTGATGACGCAATCTATCAAGCGAACTTAGCCTCAGCAAAAGCGGAGCTATTACGAAGTAAAGCCAATTTACAATCAAAATCAGCTGAATTAAAACGGTATCAACAGTTATTAAAAGACAATGCAGCAAGTCAGCAGGCCTTTGATCAAGTACAAGCGGATTACTTAGCGGAAGAAGCTGAATTAGCTGTACGTAAAGCCGCAGTGCACCGCGCTGAAGTTGATATTAGTTTTACCAAGGTGCTTGCACCTATTAGTGGCATTATTAGTAAATCGAATATGACGGAAGGGGCCTTAGTCACTGCAGCACAATCACAAGTTCTAACAACGATAACTCAGCTTGACCCAATCTATTTTGATTTAGTACAAGCAAATAATCAGCTGCGTAACATTCGTACTCGTCTTGCTAGTGGTGAACTACAGCAAGTTGAACAAGTAGCTCGATTAGATTTTTCTAATGGTCAAAGTTATGGTCAAACAGGTCAATTGCAGTTTAATGAAGTACAAACAAACCCAAGTACGGATACAGTTACTTTACGGGTTCAGTTTTCAAACCCTGAACAGCACTTGTTACCAGGCATGTATGGGCAAGTGAACTTAGTTCAAGCACAGCGTGATAACTCAATTTTAGTGCCGCAAAAAGCCGTGACATTTGATAGGGGTGGTAAAGCCAACGTTTTTGTTCTTGCCAAAGAAAACAAAGTAGAGGCGCGCCGCATTACGGTTGGTCGTTCATTTGGTCAAAACTGGTTGGTGCTATCAGGCTTAAATTCTGGTGAAAAAGTCATCACCACAGGATTACAAAAAATCGGCCCTGGCATGGTCGTGGTTCCTGTTTCTGATACAAAGCAGGCGGGTTAAAGCATGGCAAAGAGTTTTATAGAACGGCCAATACTCGCTTGGGTTATTGCGATTATGATTATGATGGTGGGAATCTTATCGATTTTCCGCCTACCTATTGCACAATACCCCGATGTCGCACCGCCCGCGGTGAGCATTAGTGCCTTTTATTCGGGGGCATCTGCAAAAGTACTGCAGGACACCGTGGTACAGGTGATTGAGCAAAGCCTTAGTGGGATTGATAATGTTAAATACATTGCCTCTAATAGTGATTCTACGGGTGCTGCAACAATTACTGTGACCTTTAACGCGGGAACCGACCCAGATATTGCCCAAGTTCAAGTACAGAATAAACTGCAAACAGCGATGCCATTATTGCCGCAAAAAGTGCAGCAAAATGGGGTGCAAGTAACCAAATCATCTAGCGGCTTCTTACTGGTAATTGGTTTTTACTCTACCAGTGATCAACTTGATAGTACGGACATCGCCGATTACATGGCCTCAAACATTCAAGATCAAATTAGCCGAGTAAACGGCGTTGGTCAGGTGATGTTTTTTGGGTCTAAATATGCGATGCGTGTGTGGTTAAACCCACAAAAGCTTAATCAATATCAGCTAACCGCACAGGAAGTTGCACAAGCGATTCGCAGCCAAAACTCGCAAATTGCTGCCGGTGAGTTAGGTGGGGCTCCTGCTGTGGCAGGGCAACAGATTAACGCAAGTATCATCGTGCAAACAGGATTAGAGACCGTAGAAGAGTTCGGTGACATTATCTTGCGCGTTGAACCTGATGGTGCAACGGTGCGTTTAAAAGATGTCGCGCGAGTTGAAATCGGTGGTGATAACTATCAGATAGTCTCTGAATATAATGATCAACCTGCTGCTGGTTTTGGCATTAGCTTAGCTTCAGGTGCTAATGCGTTAGATACTGCGCAAGCACTACGTGATAAAATTGAGCAACTAAAGCCTCATTTCCCGCAAGGTTTGGAAGTGGTTTATCCGTATGACATCACGCCATTTGTGAAGTTATCGATTGAGTCGGTGATTAAGACATTATTAGAAGCGATTATCCTCGTTTTCTTAGTAATGTACTTGTTCTTACAGAATTTTAGAGCAACCTTAATACCAACCATTGCTGTGCCTGTCGTACTCTTAGGTACTTTTGCCGTCTTATCAATTTTTGGTTACTCAATTAATACGTTAACCATGTTCGGTATGGTACTGGCCATTGGCTTGCTGGTTGATGATGCCATCGTTGTGGTTGAAAACGTTGAACGGGTTATGCACGAAGAGGGGCTCTCGCCCAAAGAGGCAACTCGGGTGTCAATGCAGCAAATTACCAGTGCGTTAATTGGTATTGCCTTAGTTCTGTCAGCTGTATTCGTACCGATGGCGTTTTTTGGCGGCTCAACCGGGGTTATTTACCGTCAATTCTCTATTACCGTTGTATCATCAATGGTGCTATCGGTGATTGTGGCATTGACACTAACGCCAGCGTTATGTGCAACCTTATTAAAACCTATTGATCAACAACCTAAATCGAAAAAAGGCTTCTTTGCTTGGTTTAACCGCATGTTTGATCGCACCAATACCGGTTATCAATCACTATTAAAACGAGTCGTTAACCGTACGGGTCGCTACATGGTTATCTACGGCCTGTTAATTGTTGGTCTAGTGGTAATGTATCAGCGTTTACCAACATCATTCTTACCCGATGAAGATCAAGGCACAATGTTTACGCAAATGGTGTTACCGCAGGGAGCTTCAACTGAACGCTCAGTGGAAGTGATGGAAAAAATCGAAGATTATTACTTAGAAACTGAAAAAGATAATGTTGAGTCTGTGTTCTCGGTAATTGGTTTTAGCTTCAGTGGTAATGGACAAAACAATGGCATTGCTTTTGTGAAGCTTAAAGATTGGGATCAACGAACCGAAGATAGTCAACATGTTAAAGCAGTCGCTGGCCGCGCAATGGGTTACTTTATGTCGATAAAAGAAGCCTTTGTTTTTGCGTTTGTACCGCCATCGATTATGGAGCTGGGTACGGCGTCAGGCTTTGACTTTCAGTTGCAAGATCTATCAGGGCAGGGGCATGAAAAACTTATCGAAGCGCGTAACCAAGTGCTTGGTATGGCAGCGCAAGATCCCCGTTTGGCTGGCGTTCGTCCAAATGGACTCAATGATGCACCGCAGTTCAAGATTGATATTGATTATCAAAAAGCGATGGCATTAGGTGTCTCTATTGATGATATCAATCAAACCTTTAGCAGTGCTTGGGCACCAACATATGTTAATGATTTCATAGACCGAGGCCGAGTTAAGCGGGTTTACGTACAAGCTGATGCACCTTATCGCATGATGCCAGATGATTTAAATCATTGGTATGTTAGAAATAATAAAGGTGAGATGGTGCCATTTACTGCCTTTAGTTCTGCACGTTGGATTTATGGTTCGCCAAAATTAGAGCGTTATAATGGCGCGCCATCGGCGCAGATTTTTGGTCAAGCAGCGCCAGGGTTAAGTTCAGGTGATGCAATGCAAGCAATGAGCGAGATTGCGGCGAAGTTACCACCGGGGTTTGGCTTTGAGTGGTCAGGTATGTCACTCCAAGAAAAGCAATCAGGCGCACAGGCACCGATGCTTTACGCGTTGTCGATGCTAGTGGTGTTCTTATGTCTAGCGGCGCTCTACGAGAGTTGGAGTGTCCCTTTTGCGGTGATGCTGGTGGTGCCGTTAGGAGTGCTCGGAGCATTAACCTTTGCCTTAGGTCGTGAGCTATCAAACGATGTGTATTTCCAAGTAGGTTTGTTAACGACCATTGGTTTAGCCTCGAAGAATGCAATCTTAATCGTTGAATTTGCGCGCTCGCTCTACCTGCAAGGACATGACTTAGTCGATGCGACGATCATTGCCGCAAAACAACGTTTACGCCCAATTATTATGACCTCAATGGCCTTTATGCTTGGGGTTACGCCATTAGTGATTGCTACAGGCGCAGGTTCTGGTAGTCAAAATGCTATCGGCACTGGTGTATTTGGCGGCATGCTATCTGCGACAGTGCTGGCGGTAATATTTGTACCTGTTTTCTTTGTGGTGGTGTTTAGACTGGGGCACAACCGGAAAGATGAGAAAGAACATAATTTTTAAGGGGTCGTGTTATAGCGCTCATTGAAAATAAAAGGCCATAACGCGAGTTATGGCCTTTTTTCTAGGCGTTATCCCATGTATGGGCGTTAACGCTATGTTTTTTCTTTTGCCCAGCGCAACACTCCTTCTTGTGCGGTGCTTGCCACGAGGCGCCCTTGGCGATCGTAAAAGCGCCCAGTGACAAAACCGCGCCCACCACTGGCAGATGGGCTTTCAACTTCATAGAGTAACCAATCGTCAAATTTAAAGTCGCGATGAAACCACATGGAATGGTCGATGGTTGCCATTTGTAGTTTTGGCGTCATAAATGAAATGCCGTGTGGTTGTCCAGCAACAGGTAAGAATGAAAAATCTGACGCATAGGCCAGAATGTATTTATGAACACGAAGGTCATCCGGTAACTTGCCATTGACGCGCATCCAGACATGACGCTTAGGGTCGAGTTTATTCGGTTTTAATACGTTAACATCTTCCACTGAACGAATTTCGATGGCTTTATCACAAGTAAATTGGGTACGTACTGATGGTGGAATTAAGTCTTGGTATTTACGCGCTATTTCAACTTCTGACTCTAGGTTGTCTGGGCCTGTTACGTTTGGCATGACCGCTTGATGATCAAACGCTTGCTCGCTTAAATGAAATGAACCCGTTAAATAAAAAATAGGTTGTCCATTTTGAATCGCTTTTACTCTTCGGGTGGCGATTGAGCGGCCGTCACGGATAGTCTCTACATCATAAACAATCGGTTTAGCGGAGTCGGCCATACGCAAAAAGTAACAATGAAATGAATTAACCCCAAACTCAGGGCCGACCGTATTTTTAGCGGCACTTAACGCTTGGCCTATAACTTGACCGCCAAAGACACGACCAAACCCTAAATCTTGACTGTTACCGCGATAAATCCCTTGCTCAATCGTTTCAAGGCTGAGTAAATTGAGTAGTTGGTCGAGTACTTGTGACATAGTATATAACCTTATTTTTCATTGTGTGGCTTAACAATTGGCTAAACTTTTTATCTATTAAGGTAAGTTTACACAGGCTTTAAACAAATGTTTAGAAAATTATCAGCTAGATAATTCCATTGAACCAAGTGTGAGTAATCAGTTATGATATAAATGTTTTCAAATAGAGTAATCGCCAGTGCCTATAGTTTGTCGAGTCATGATTGTTGTTATGTTGCTAGCTAGCATTTTTCCGGCCTCGGCAGCTATGCCAATGACTCAGCAAATGTTGTCAATGATGTCTCATCATGGCGTTGAGCAAGAAATGCTTGATGATTCACCATCACATTGTGAACAAATGATGACACAACATGGTTCCCTTGCAGCAGAATCTGTAGCGACATCACAGCCTACATCTATAATGATGGAGTGTAGTGATGAATGTGACTGTTGTTCAAATGCCTGCAGTTCGGTGTTTATTCATAGCAATGTTATGTTCACCACTTCAACAGCTCTTTCCGTGATGCCATCAATGGCTCACTTGAGCATCTCTCGCACAATCGAAAGTTTCTATCGTCCGCCAATCGCACTTTAATCTAGGATCGATCCGCCTTTTAATGGGTCTTCTTTTAGTTTTATTGTGGTTAATTGTGTGGAATTTATTATGAATGTCTTTTCTTTTTCGATGCTTAAATCAAGTATCATTCGTTTGCTTATCGTGGTGCTAAGCCTAAACCTAATGGCGTGTAATGACGCGAAATCACCCGATGTTGAGAGTAATGGCTCAACACCTTCTATTGTTGCTGCTAAAGCCAGCACTGTTGAAGCCTCTGCTAATCTGGTTGAGGCCTTAGCTGACTTTACCGTGTATAAGGACCCTAACTGTGGTTGCTGTGTCCATTGGATAACGCATGCTAATGATCACGGCTATAGCACCGAGACTGTTCACCCTGCTAACATGTCGGCGATAAAAGCCCATTATGGTATCGCACCAAATCTACAATCTTGTCATACCGCAGTAAATCAGGATGGTTATATTTTTGAAGGGCATGTGCCAGCGAAATTTATCAAACAGTTCTTAGCAGATATACCAGCGGGTTATATTGGCTTAACCGTACCAGCAATGGTTGTGGGGTCGCCAGGTATGGAAGTGGGTGATAAGTTTATGCCATACCAAATTCTAGCACTTAAAAAAGATGGCTCTAGCGAGCTGTATCAAGCAATAACTAGCTATCAGCAGCAGTTTTAACTGAGTTTTATTAGTCAGTGATCTAATCCTTATTTGATTGATATCGAGTAAGTATTAGGTTGGTGAATTAAGCATTACGTTATAACAAGTAGTTGATAAAGGATATTGTGATGAATTTACTTTTTCGGATTAAGACCTTGTGTGCGGGTTTTATCATTACTGCAAGTGTGGTGTTTGCAAGTGTCTTGGGGACGATAGCGCCCGCAGCAGCGACTGAGCTCACCTTGGATGCGGCGCTAAAAAAGGCGTTAGCCGATGATTTATGGTTAAAAGCCAATGCACAACAGCAGCAAGCAATAGTTGCACTTAGTGAAGTGGATAGTACTTTACCCGACCCTGTGATGTCAGTTGGGCTCGTTAATTTAGCAGCCGATAGTCTGGCATTTAATCAAGAGCCCATGAGCCAATTAAAGATCGGTATCAGTCAGAAGTTTGCCCGTGGTGATAGCTTAGCGCTTAAACGCTCGCAACGTTTACAACAGAGCAAAACTTATCCACTGATGCGTCAAGTTCGTCAAGCGCAGATCACCAAGGCGTTATCGCAACATTGGCTAACGCTTTATCATAATGCTCAAGCAATTAGGTTAATTGAGCAGCAGCGTCCAACTCTAGAGCAGCTCATTAGTAGTGCCGAACGTAGTTATGGTGCTGGTTTGGGCTCTGTGAAACAAAGTGATATTACCGCTGCACAGCTGGATCTGCTGTTACTTGATGATCGTGTTTTATCTTACCAAACTAACTTTAATGCTTTGAAGCAGCAGCTAAATAGCTGGTTGCCGGCTCAGGCATTGATGCAACCACTGGCACTTGAGGTGATGCATAATCAGCCTCAAATTAATGCTTCTAGTATTAACTGGCTTAATCAATTGTCCCAACATCCAGAAGTATTAGTGGTGGCGCAACAGGTTGATGTTTTAAAGCAGGGAGTTGATTTAGCGAAAGAAAGTGAGAAGCCGCAATGGGGAGTTTCCGCAAGTTATGGTTATCGCAATAGTGCGCCGAACGGGAGCAGCAGAGCCGACCTATTCTCAGTTGGTCTTAGTGTGGATTTACCGATATTTAGTCGCGACAAACAGCGCCAGCAGGTCAATGCTGCACAAGCTAGAGTCGCATCGAAGGGAACCGAACGTTTATTGCTGATTCAGCAGCTAAGTGCTCGTGCTCACAGCACCCTGGCTAAAAAACAGCAACTGATGAAGCGTCAGCAGATATTCTCGCAAACTATTGTTGGTAAAAACCGCTTACAACATCAAGCTGCACTAACCAATTACGGTAACGATCTTGGGCAGCTATCTTCAATTCTACGTAGCCAACTGGCATTAATTAATGCGCATTTAACGTTATTGGCGATTAGTGTTGAGCTTCAGCAGCTTGATATTGAACTTAATTATTTACTGACAAGCGTTAAGCCTTAAGGAAGTACCATGAATCGATTATTTTCAAGCTTGTTGCTCTTAGCTGCTGGTGCGGCTATAGGGGCTATTGCTCATTCAATATTAACCCCAGCATTCGCCCCTTCACCTAATGATAGTGCAGAGGGTCAACCGTTGTATTGGGTTGCTCCCATGGATGCGAACTTTCGTCGTGATAAGCCGGGAAAATCACCCATGGGCATGGACTTAGTCCCTGTGTATGAAACTAATGGTGAAACTGAAGAGAAAGGAACGGTGACGATTGCGCCGGAAGTGGTTAACAATTTAGGGGTGAGAACGGCGTATGCAGAATATCGTTATCTAGAAAATAAAATTACCACTGTCGGTACGGTTGAGTTTGATCAAGACAAATTAGTCCATATTCATCCTCGTGTTGAGGGTTGGTTGGATAAACTTTATGTTAAAGCGTCCGGTGAGACGGTAAAAAAGGGACAGGCACTTTATGCTGTCTATTCCCCCGCATTAGTAAATGCTCAAGAGGAATTGGTGCTAGCGTTAAAGCGTGATAATAAGCGCTTAATTAACGCTTCTAAAGCACGGTTAGCGGCGATGTTGGTTCCTGCTGCAACAATAGAGCAGGTAATGAAGACACACAAAGTTCTCCAAAACATTACTATCTATGCGATGCAAGATGGGGTTATCGATAACCTTGCTGTGCGAGAAGGTTTTTTCGTAAAGCCGGGTACAACCATTATGTCGATAGCGAATCTTGAACAAGTGTGGGTCAATACGCAAGTGTTTGAGCAGCAGGCAGCTGCCGTTAATGTCGGTGATGTGGTGAGCTTTACTTTAGATTATTTACCTGGGAAAGAGTGGCGTGGCATGGTGGAGTATATCTATCCAGTCTTAGAGAAGACAACGCGCACACTCCAACTACGTTTACGATTTGATAACCCTGATCTACAGCTAAAGCCGAATATGTTCGGTAATGTGGTGATTGATACACAAGCGGATGCTACGGGCTTAATGGTCCCTAAAGAAAGCGTGATTCGGACTGGCCATAATAACCGAGTGGTAATGACCTCTGGGCAAGGTCAGTTTAAATCTGTTGCTGTGGACCTTGGGCGTGTTAACGCTGGTTTTATTGAGATCCTAGCGGGACTCGAAGAAGGAGATGAAATTGTTACCTCTGCGCAGTTTTTGATTGATTCAGAGTCGAGTGTTAATTCTGATTTTATACGTATGGGCCAAGACAGCGAACAAGAAGAACAACAGTCCAGTGTGTGGGTTGAGGCGGTCATTGAGTCATTAATGCCTGAACAGAGGATGGTCCAAGCGACTCATCAAGCGATAGCAGAATGGCAATGGCCTGTAATGACCATGGACTTTGTGGTGGCCAGTGAGGTTGATTACGCTAGCCTTGAGGCTGGACAAAAGTTAAACGTTGAGATCAGTGTAACCGAAGATAATCGCTATATGATTAGTGCTATTAAAGCATTAGCTCGTGGTGAGGGTGAGTCGACAATCAAGAAGCCTTCCAACATGAACCATAGCGATAACGAACAGGACCATAGCAAGATGGACCACAGCCAGATGAATCATGATCATATGGGGGTGCATTAATGATTGCTTCGATTATTCGCTGGTCCATCTATAATCGCTTTTTTGTATTACTCGCGACATTGATCATTGTTGGGCTTGGGGCTTATTCATTAAAGCACACCCCAGTGGATGCGATTCCTGATTTATCTGATGTTCAAGTGATTATTAAAACGAGTTATCCAGGGCAGGCACCACAGGTGGTTGAAGATCAAGTCACTTATCCATTAACAACAGCTATGCTGTCGGTACCGGGTGCGCAAACGGTGCGAGGTTTTTCTTTTTTTGGTGACTCGTATGTTTATGTGATTTTTGATGAAGACACCGATCTATATTGGGCGAGAAGCCGTGTTTTAGAATACTTAAGTCAGGTTGCCTCGAGCTTACCTGCTAGCGCTAAGCCCGAGCTTGGCCCAGATGCGACAGGTGTGGGTTGGGTTTACCTTTATGCTTTGGTCGACAAAACAGGGCAGCATGATTTAAGTCAGCTTCGCAGTCTACAGGACTATTTTTTGAAATATGAACTGCAGACCGTTGCGGGGGTTTCTGAAGTAAGCACTTTAGGGGGGATGGTTAAGCAATACCAGGTACGGGTTGATCCTGATAAATTACGGGCCTTTAATATCCCTTTAAGTTTAATTAAAACGGCGATTAAGCAAGGTAATCAAGAAGTGGGTGCTTCTGTTATTGAGCTAGCTGAAGCTGAATATATGGTACGTGCGACAGGCTATGTCAAAGGAGTGACTGACTTAGAGCAGATCCCCTTAGGCGTGTCCAAACAGGGCGTTCCTCTGTTATTAAAAGATGTTGCTGCGATTGGTACTGGGCCACAGATGCGAAGGGGCATTAGTGAACTCAATGGAGAAGGTGAGGTTGTCACTGGCGTTGTCGTCATGCGCTATGGTGAGAATGCACAGCAAACCATTGACGGGGTTAAAAGCAAGTTGACTCAGTTAAAACAAGGTTTACCAGCCGGTGTTGAAGTTGTGACTGTCTATGATCGTAGTGAGTTAATAGATCGTGCGATTGACAACTTGTGGGTTAAGCTGCTTGAAGAGTTCGTGGTTGTTGGTCTGGTTTGTTTAGTCTTTTTATTCCATTTGCGTTCTTCATTAGTCGCAATTATCAGCCTACCCGTGGGAATTCTAAGTGCTTTTATTATCATGCATTGGCAAGGGTTAAACGCGAATATTATGTCGCTAGGAGGCATTGCCATTGCAATTGGAGCTATGGTTGATGGTGCTATTGTGATGATTGAGAATATGCACAAGCACATGGAAAAAACGCCACTGACGGAGCAGAATCGCTGGCAGGTAGTGACCCAATCTGCGATTGAAGTTGGTCCGGCACTGTTTTTTAGTTTGTTGATTATTACCGTGAGTTTTGTACCTGTTTTCACGCTTGAAGCACAAGAGGGGCGGATGTTTTCGCCGCTCGCTTATACCAAAACCTATGCGATGGCCGCTGCGGCCGCATTAGCAATTACATTAGTGCCAGTACTAATGGGTTACTTTATTCGCGGTAAGGTAGTTAGCGAAGAAAAAAATCCTCTTAATCGTATACTTACCGCTGCCTATTTTCCGTTATTAAAGCGTGCTTTAACTTACCCAAAAATCACGCTAATACTGGCTCTGTTCGCTTTGGCAGTCGGCTTATGGCCGATGAATAAGATTGGTAGTGAGTTTATTCCACCACTGGATGAGGGGGATATTATGTATATGCCAACCACTTATCCTGGGATCTCAGTGGGTAAAGCGCGCGAGTTATTACAACAAACCGATAAGCTCATTATGACAGTGCCTGAAGTTAAAAGTGTGCTGGGTAAAATTGGTCGCGCAGAGACTGCAACGGACTCGGCTCCTTTAACCATGATTGAGTCGTATATTCAGTTAAAACCGCAATCACAATGGCGTGAAGGGGTGACTAGTGAATCAATTCGCCAAGAACTTGATAGTTTAATTCAATTTCCAGGACTGACTAATGCATGGGTGATGCCGATTAAAACGCGTATCGATATGTTGGCAACGGGGATTAAAACCCCTGTCGGTATTAAAGTTGCGGGTCCACAACTTGTAACGATCGAGAAAATTGGTCAAGAACTTGAACATATTTTAGCTGATTTACCGGGAACGAGCTCTGTGTATGCAGAGCGCGTTGCTGGTGGCCGCTACATAAAAGTTGATATAAACCGTTTAAATGCAGCAAAACATGGACTTAATATTGCTGATATCCAGTCGGTGGTTGCCAGTGCAATTGGTGGTATGACGGTGAGTGAAAGTGTAGAAGGGCTAGAGCGTTATCCAATTAATGTACGTTACCCGCAGGATTATCGAGATTCACCGGAGCAGTTGTCGTTGTTGCCGTTAGTGACCCAACAAGGTCATCATATTACCCTAGCTGATGTGGCATCGATTAGAGTTGAAGATGGCCCTCCAGGAATTAAAAGTGAAAATGCTCGGATTAATGGTTGGGTGTATATAGATATTGAAGATGTTGATATTGGTCAGTATGTTGCGGCTGCACAGGCAAGGGTGCAAGAGCAGCTAGTGCTGCCAGCAGGCTACTCTATTACTTGGTCTGGTCAATATGAATATATGCAACGAGCTAAAGATAAGCTGAGCTATGTGGTGCCGCTGACGTTAGCAATTATTATTGTATTGTTGTATCTCTGCTTTCGCAGCTTTGCTGAAGTGTCGATTATTATGGCGACCTTGCCTTTTGCGATGATAGGCAGTGTGTGGTTGTTGTACCTTGAAGGTTATAACTTCTCTGTCGCCGTAGGTGTTGGTTTTATCGCATTAGCGGGGGTTGCTGTTGAGATTGGAGTCATTATGCTGGTGTACCTCAACCAAGCCTTACAAGCTGAAAAAGCGCAAGCTAAGTCGCAGTTGTTGACCTTGGAGCAATTACGCCAAGCAGTAATTCGCGGCGCTGGCCTGCGAATTAGACCGGTGATGATGACCTCATCAGCGATAATCATTGGTTTGTTACCCATTCTTTATGGCAGTGGAACAGGCTCTGAAATTATGAGCCGAATCGCCGCGCCCATGGTTGGTGGGATGCTTAGCGCGATGATCTTAACGCTGCTTGTTCTTCCTGTCGTGTATTTTTTATGGCGTTCTCGCAAGACGATATGAAACTTATTTAATCTTTCACACACCAAGGAGCCAGTAATGTTTTCTAGCCACTCTCAGCAAATAGGTTGAGCAGGGTTGAAGCACATTACTGGCCACTTGGGATCACTGCTTCTTTGGGTTAGTACTCTTCACCGCTTTGTTTAGGGTAGGTACTTTCCATTTTTTTAAAACCTCTAAACACCAGTTAATAGTTAAGTCTTGTACATGCGATAACCGCCTCTTTATTAGTATTGGGGAGAGCTAAATTAACTATAAAGCATGTTTTTTACGCCAACCTTTAAATAAAACTTTACTTAGTAATAAGAATCGTTATCATTCGCGCTATTGTTATTTTACTTCGTGATTTTTAAAGGACCTATAGTAATGAAAAATGTTTCATTTTCGCTGGTTGCGTTAGCAGTATCAGCTGTATTCAGTGTACCTAGTGTGGCTAATCCAGTATCAAACCAAGAAAAGTCGAAAGATAATGTTGAGCGGATCATCGTCACGGGTAGCCGTGTGGTTGAAAGTATTGATGAGGTTCCTGCAACTGTTACTGTTGTTAGCCGTCAGCAGATTGAAAACGAATTAACGGTCAACTCAGAATTACAAAATATCTTAGCCAATAGAGTACCTGGGTTAGCTGCAACGACAGGATCATCGAGCAACTCGAGTCAAACACTTCGAGGGCGAGCGCCGCTTATCATGATTGATGGGGTGCCTCAATCAACGCCTCTACGTAATGGTGCGTTGGGTGTACGTAGTATTGATGCTGCAGCTATTGAACGTATTGAAGTTATTAAGGGAGCTACCTCAATATATGGTAATGGCGCTGCTGGTGGTGTGATTAACTACATTACTAAACAAGGTTCAGCGAAACAGACGAATGTTGAATTAGGCTTAGCAACAAAAGCAAGCTTAGTGGATGTCGAGGATAGTATTGGCTATCGCTATGACTTATCGATAGATGGTAGTCTCGAAGATTTTAGTTATGCGTTTGTTGCTAGCCAAGAAGAAACAGGCGTTCAACGCGATGCTGAAGGCGACATCATGGGAACGCTATATGGATTAACGGATAATACGACTAAGAACTTCTTTACCAAGCTTGGCTATCAAATTGATAGTGATAAGTTAATTCAATTAACATTCAATTACTATGACTCACAAACCGACCCTGATTACATTGATGTGCGTAGTAATGTTAATAGTGGTACGAAAACCTATGCGATAAAAGATCCTGAGAATAAGCCTAAATATGGTGCGCCTCAAGGACCACGTGGCAATCAAAACATTATGCTTAAGTATGCTGATGCAGAGATCTTTACAAATACTGACTTAGTGGTTGATGCCTATAAGCAAGACATCGAGAACATTTTCTTCTTCTCTGCTAACTTATCAAACCCAGAAGCTGGATTAGCTGGTGGACAATCATTTATTAAGTCTGAAAAAGAAGGGTTACGAGGAGTCTTTAATACCTCGGTTGAGTTTGATAATGCTGATGTAAACTTTATCTATGGTACTGATATATTAAATGATGTGACCTCTCAAGGGATTTTAGATGGTCGTATTTGGGTTCCTGAAATGGATATGGGGAATGTGGCCTTCTTCCTCCAAACTAAGTCGATCATTAATGATGATTGGGTAGTTAAGCTTGGTGCTCGCCATGAGAAAATCGATGTTTCAGTTGATGACTATGACACATTACGTTTATGCCGTGGTGAAAAGTGCTCTATTCCAATGGCTGTCGCTGGTGGTGATTTAGATTACGAGGCGACAACCTATAACTTTGGTTTACGTCATATTGGCAACGAGGCGTTCTCTCCTTTCTTTAATTACTCACAAGGGGCGGATATATCTGACCTTGGTCGTTTATTACGTTCTGCAAAAGTGAATGATATCAACCTTGTTCATACTGAAGCGTCGATTATTGATAACTATGAATTAGGTTTTAGCAGCCAGCTTGATGACTTGTTCCTTACCTTTGCGGCCTATCGTAGTACGTCTGAATTAGGCACAACGACGAAAGAAGATCCTGTTACGGGAATCTACTTGCCGGTGCGTGCACCGCAAAAAATTTGGGGTTATGAAGCGACCGCGGACTATCATATTAATGATGAGTTATCACTTAGCGCAGGGTATGCGTGGGTGGAAGGTAAAAACACTGAAGATGATGTTTACTTAGGCGGAAAGCAAATTGGTGCGCCCAAATTTAATACAACGCTGTCGTATTTACCATCACAGGATAGTCGTATTAGTGTAAATTATCTTCGTGTATTTGACCGTAAGCGCTTTGATGCCGTTGATGGTAAATATGCGGGAACTAATGGCCCTGTGAGTGGCTATGATCTGGTTAATTTAAGTGGCCACTATCAATTAGATGAGTGGCAACTCTATGGGGGTATCGAAAACTTATTTAATAATGATTACTATACCGCTAAAGCTCAATCCTATACTTATTCAGGTTATAACATTAAAGGGCTCGGGCGCACCCTAAAAGTAGGCGTAAAATTTAAGTTTTAATTAAAACTAACCCTAACTATTAAGCGCTTAAGAAGCCTCTTAAGCGCTTAATAGCTTATCTTGCGCGGTTTATTTGCTCGCAAACTTCTCGCATTGGTTCAATTACTCTTGGCGTTGGGCGATGAAGAATAGTCGCGTTGGGGTAGTAAATATGGTTGTTTTTAACCGCTGGTAATAATTGCCATTGCTCCCAGTTAAACAGTTCATGATCGCGTGTTTGTTTATCCCTAGGCACTAAAATCACTTCCGCTCCACTTAACAGCACATTTTCAACGCTGACTTTGGGATAAGCTGTTTTGGTATCCGCAAAGACATTGATGCCTCCGCAGCGACTAATATATTGGCTGATCCAGCTTTGCTCACTGATAGTCATCAAGGGTTTAGACCATAACTGGTAAAAGGTTTTTATTGGTGCCTTTTTTTGATATTTCGCTGTTATTTCTGCCAGCTCTCGCTCGAAGCCAGCAGCAATTTTATTTGCTTGCTCGACTTGACCTGTCGCATTACCCAGATGACGAATATTTGAAGCTATTTCGGTTAAAGATTGTGGATTAGAGTCAACAACAGTAAAGCCAAGCTGCTTAATTTGTTCTATCTGGTTGATTTTATTTCCACCCGACCACGTCACAATTAAGTCCGGTTTTAAGGCAATTACTTTTTCTAACGTAATACCTTTGTAATCACCAATTACTTCAATTGACTTAGCTTGTTCTGGATAATCTGCGTGGGAGATGGTTCCGACAATACGATCACCGACACCCAGGCTATACAATAATTCGACAGAATGCGGAGATAGTGCAATGATCCGCTTTGGCGCCGTTTGGTCTGCAACAGCGGTGATGCTGGTCAATAAGATGCAAGAGGCGAGAGTTAGTCGGGTGAGTTTAGTAATCAAAGCCAATTCTCGCTTTCACACCTGCTTCAAAAGCGTGCTTAATTGGTTGCACTTCACTAATGGTATCGGCTATATCAGTTATAGCACGGTGACAAGCACGACCACTAACAATCACGTGTTGCATTGGCGGGCGGTTTTTTAATGCATCTACGACTTCTTCAACATCAAGGTATTTATAGGTGACCATGTAAGTAATTTCATCGAGTAGTACAAGATCTAGGCTTGGGTCTTGTAACATTTCTTTTGCTTGTGACCAAGCGTCTTGTGCTGCTTTAGTGTCCAGCTCACGATCTTGGGTGTTCCAAGTAAACCCTGTTCCCATCACATGAAAACGAACGCCTAACTTTTCGAGTACATTGCGTTCGCCACACGGCCATTTACCTTTAATAAATTGAACTACGCCTGCTTTTTGGTCGTGACCGACACAGCGTAAAACGGTGCCGAAACCACCAGTGCTTTTTCCTTTACCATTGCCAGTAAGCACCATTAATATGCCTTGCTCTTTTGTTGCAGCAGCTACCTTGGCATCGATGTTCTTTTTAATGGCTTGTTGGCGCTCTTTATGGCGCTGGTTTTTGCTTTCTTCACTCATAATGAGTCCTATTTATCCATTGGTAATAATTGTGTGTGTTAAAGTTAGTTAACTATGTAGGCTAATAGAATTAAATAAATAACAATTTCAGCTAGTTGTTGTGCTTGTCCTAATAAGTCACCCGTGTAACCACCCAGTTGGCGTTGATACCAAGTAATAACGATAAAACGCAAGCAGATGAGCCCGGTAATTAATAGCGCACTCAACTCAAGGGGCAACCAATATAATGGGATTAATGCACTTGTCAGTAAGATTATTAACTCTAAGGGCGTTTGCTGTTTGGTCATTGGTTTGACTTTACTTGAGTCAATATCACGAACATAGGTTTGATCGAAGATAAGGCTTACGGCAAGAACCCGACTTAGGCAATGCCCAACAAGTAAAGCGCCTATCACATTGCCAAAAAGGCTTAATTGCTCTGATTGCGTCGCTAGCTCAAGTAATAATTGAAACTTTAATAAAAGCGTGAGAAATAGCGCTAAAGCACCATAAGTACCAAGGCGTGAGTCTTTCATGATGGTGAGTTTTTGTTCAACAGTCCAGCCACCTCCAAAGCCATCCCAAGTATCAGCTAGGCCATCTTCATGAAACCCCCCTGTGAGTAATACACTGGTAATCATCGATAAAATAATCGCGATAGACGGGGGGAAAAAGAGCGAGCTTAACCAAAATATCAACACGCTGAATGTGCCAATATATAAACCTACTAAGCCATAATAACGGTTGGCTTGGTTGAGGTATTCTGGCTTAAATTCATCGATCGGTTTAACCTTAATACGCGTAAAAAAGCTTAAGGCGACTAACCACAGCCTCCATTGTTGCTTTATTGAGGCTGTAAGCGTCAACACTAGTTTACCTCGGTGACATTGGCTTGTGAGAAGCTTGCCATCTGATTATAAAATGCTAAGGCGTTTTGTAACAATGGCAGCACCAATGGGCACCCAGTTCCTTCGCCAAGACGTAGATCCAAGGATAATACCGGTGAAGCATGTAGCTCTTTTAGCAGAAGGTGATGCCCTAATTCCTTAGAGCAGTGACTAAAAATCATATAGTCACGAACATTCGGCGATAATTTGGTCGCAATCAACGCGGCTGTCGTCGAGATAAAGCCATCGACAATAATAACCTTCTCGGCTTTCGCAACCGCTAACATTGCACCGACCATTTGGGCTATTTCAAAGCCACCTACTGCAGCTAAAGTTTCTAGTGGCGTTGACATACGATCGCGATGTAACAGCACAGCTGTTTTAATGATCTCTTTCTTTTTCGCTAAACGAAAATCGTCAATCCCAGTCCCTCGACCAACACAGTAGTCAATGTCATTATCGGTAATTGCATGCATTAATGCTGCTGCTGAAGTGGTGTTGGCGATCCCCATTTCACCAATGCCAATGATATTACTCCCCGCATCAATTTGCTTGGCAGCTATTTTTGCGCCTAGAGTGATCGCTTGCTCGGCTTGTTTTACGCTCATTGCAGCTTGTAAATGAAATGGCGCAGTCATTGGTGCGATGCGTTGTTTGATGAGGCGAGGGTGGTCAGGTTGTTCTGATACCGTGCCACAATCAATCACTTTGAGTTCCATCTGACTTTGGTCGCAAAAAGCATTAATGGCAGCGCCACCGGCACAGAAGTTAGCAACCATTTGCCCCGTCACTTCATTGCCGGCAATCGAGACCCCTAATTCACTCACACCATGATCACCCGCAAAAACTAGTTGAGTCGGTTGCAGTAGCTTGGGTTCTTCGTCACCCAAAATTAAGCTAAGTTGAAGTGCAATATCTTCTAAGACCCCCAATGAGCCAATTGGCTTGGTCTTATTATCAATCCGTTGTTGTATTTTATCCTTTGATTTATGTGATAGTGGATTTATTACAAACATATTTCTCTCTAATGATTACGTTGAGTGCGTTGTTTTAAGATAAACAAAAAGAACACACTACCAATTGCTGAGGTAATGATCCCTAAAGGAATTTCTTGATTTTCAATTAGTGTTCTAGCTAGCAGGTCAATATATATCATAAAGAGTCCCCCAGTAAGAGCGACTAGAAAATAATTATTGAGTTGATGTTGACCAAAAATAAGCCTAATTGCATGGGGGATTAATAAACCCACAAAGGCGATTCCCCCCGCGCTAGCTACAATAACTGAGCAAATTAACGAACTAATAATTAGCATTGATAAGCGAACACGGGATACGTTAACGCCTAAGGTTGTCGCACTCTCGTCACCACTAGAAATGGCAACAACATGCCGTGAAAAGGCAAAAAATACTACAATACTACTACAAATTATTATGGCTGGTGCGAGCAACGTATCCCATTGTGCTTGTGCAAAGCTACCGAGCGTCCAAAACAAAATAGAAGCTGCCGCTTGCGGGTCGCTATTATAAAGCATGGCACTTGAGGCTGCGCTAAACATAAATGACGTAGCAACGCCCGCTAATAACATTCGCTCGACTTGGTTGTAAGCACTGCGTCCAGCAATACTTACAACCATGAACACTGATAGTAAACCGCCAACGAACGCAGCCGCGGGGAGTAAAATCATCGAAATATGATTCAGGATTGTTAGCATCATGACGGCGCCAAATGATGCACCTGCTGAAATACCGAATAAGTAAGGATCGGCCAAAGGGTTTCGCGTCACTAATTGCAATATTGCGCCTGACACTGCAAGTCCTGCCCCCGCAAGAAAAGCCAAGATGATCCGTGGTAAACGTAACTCAAGTACGATTTGTTGGTAAATTGGGTTGAGCTGTTGTTCAAAAAATGGAGAAAGCAGGGCACTGAAGACGTCGTTTAATGAAATACTAATCGCGCCATGGCTTAGTGCAATGAGCGCACTCACCAATAGAGTCAGCATTAACCCAGGGATTATAAATAGCTGAGATTTCATTGCTGCTCCCAATAATGGAACAACAAATGGGGATGCTGATGGTCAGGGTGAGTTGTTGTTGTGACTTTAACGTTATAAACCTGACTAATTAGTGCAGGTAATAAGACTTCATCAGGAGTACCTTGCGCAATAATATGACCTTTATTGAGTAAAATTAAGCGATCACAAAAAGCACTCGCAATATTGAGATCATGTAGTGAAGCTATTACCGTTTCACCGAGGTTTTTGACTCGATTGAGTAAATCAATTTGATAATGAATATCGAGGTGGTTGGTTGGCTCATCCATAATTAATAGTTGCCCTCGTTGCACAATGGCTCGTGCTATCAGGGTACGTTGCTGTTCACCACCTGACAGATCATCAAAACAGCTGGTGGCTAAATGAACTAAGTCTACCTGCGTTAATGCTTGGCTAACGAGTTCAAGATCATCGGCTGTTTCAGGCTCAAACAGCCCTTTATGAGGCGTTAAGCCCATCTTGACAACGTCGAAAACAGAATAGGGTAACGAGCTAGGGGCTTGAGGTACCACGGCGATTGCTTTTGCTGCTTTGGCTGCATTAAGTTGCCAAATATCTTTTTCGGCTAAAGTGATGCAACCGCTTGATGGCTTTGTATAACGATAGAGTGTACGGAGTAAACTTGTTTTGCCACTGCCGTTCGGGCCAATTATACCAATAAACTCACCTTGTTTGACGTTAAAAGTGATGTCATTGAGAATGTTTTTGTTTGCTACTGCCCAACACAGGTTGCTGACTTGGAGTAAAGGTTCAGACATCGTGCGCTCTTGCTGGTGTGCAATGATGGTGTTGATTAAAGGTAAGAAAAATACACATTTTGCTGTTATGCACAGAGAAGGAGTAGTAAAGATACTACAACTTGTCCAACGCAAGTACTCCGCTTGGTTTTGGATAAAGTAACGTTCAATTATGATTGGTAGGTATCTGGCTTACTAATTTTTCAGCTTACAGTTGCGGGTACAGCCGTGAATTCCCATCACGTTCCCTAACCAATGGCTTATTATCAGCTTTTTGAGTCAATATTCAATAACAGATTTAATTATCTACAGGAAACCTAAATTATGCATAGGTATTTGGCCAAACAAGGGTGTGCCATATTTTACCTTTATCATCGATCACCACATCGATAGTAATAACGGCAGCGTAATCTATTTTTAATGCGATGAGGTGCTGATTACCTGATAAGGGTAATCCTAAAACTTTGGCAATTATGTAGCGAATAACGCCACCATGACAAACGATTAAAGTATTTTTTTCTTGAACAATCACTTGATGCCAAGCTAGATCTACGCGCTGGTAAAATTGCTCTACTGATTCGCCGGAGGGGGGAGGGTTATTCCAAGGATCTTGCCAAAATAGATCCAGTTGCTGAGGGTAGTGTTGATAAAGATAGTCGAATGACTTTCCATCCCACTTACCGAAGTCCATCTCTTTAAATTGTTCAGTTACTTGATAGGGTAGGCTGTTAGCTTTTGCATAGGACTGAGCTTGTACACTACAGCGGTTTAATGGCGAAGATACCACGGCATCAACGGTGGGTATCGACGCTAAGGCTTGTTGCATCTGCTGTTCACCTAATGGAGAGAGAGCAACATTATGGTGACCATTAAGGCAATTTTTCGCGATGGTTTCACCATGGCGTAACAAAGTTAAACTAAACTTTTTCATGAGCTTCTATCAGTGATTAACTGGTTAATAAATATCAATTATGAAAATTAATTACATAATTGTTAGGCTTTCGGCTAGAAATTAGGTTATAAATTTACCATAATGTAGCAATAATTATATTAAAATCATTTCTCAGGTAACAAAGTTATTATACAACGTAGGAATTGTAGGACTTTGTGCTACGCATAAATAAGACAAGGTAGATAAATGAACAGTCGTCAAGAGTTACCAAGCTGGCAGTTTTTAGTTGAGCACGCGCAGCAAATGAAGAAGCAGCATTTAAATGATTTATTTGCTAATGATGTGCAACGCTTTGATAAGTTTTCAATTAAATTGCCCCACCTATTACTAGATTACTCTAAAAATCTAGTAACTCAAGAAACGATGACTGGCTTAATCAAGCTTGCTCAAGATTGTGAAATCGAGCAGTGGCGCGATAAAATGTTCAGTGGTGAGAAAATCAACCTGACTGAAAATCGTGCGGTACTGCATACTGCCTTACGTGACCGTAGTGGCGAAGCGTTAATACTCGACGGCGAAAATATTACCGAGACAATTAATACTGAACTGGCCAAGATGGAAGACTTTGTACGTAAAGTGCGTCAAGGTGAATGGAAAGGCCATTCTGGTAAACGAATTACTGATATTGTCAATATCGGTGTCGGTGGTTCTAACCTTGGTCCACAAATGGTGACTGAAGCATTAAAAAACCACAGTGATAATAGTGTTAATGTTCATTACGTTTCAAACGTCGATGGTGCGCAAATTGCTGAAGTTTTACGTCCATTAGATCCTGCAAGCGTACTTTTTGTAGTATCTTCGAAGACGTTTACTACAACAGAAACTATCACGAATGCTAGAACGGCGAAAAGCTGGTTAACATCAGCATCATTTGATGATGAAGCGGTTAAACACCACTTTGTTGCAGTAACGTCTAATCTTAAAAATGCGACCGAATTTGGTATTGGTGCAGATAACATTTTCTCTATGTGGGATTGGGTTGGCGGTCGTTTCTCGCTATGGTCAGCAATTGGTCTACCAATTGCACTAGACATGGGCTTTGATAAGTTCATGGCGTTGCTCGAGGGGGCACATCAAATGGATCGTCACTTTGATGAGACGCCTTTAGAGACTAATACTCCTGTGATCCTTGCGTTATTAAGTTTATGGAATACCACTTTCTTAGGTTCACAGTCACAAGCTATCTTACCTTATGATCAAACATTGCATATGTTAGCGGCTTACCTACAACAAGCTGAAATGGAATCAAATGGTAAGTCAGTTAGCTGGAGTGGTGAAGATATTGACTATCAAACCGTTCCTTCGATTTGGGGTGGTGTGGGTATTAACGGTCAACACGCGTTCTATCAATACTTGCATCAAAGCAAAAATATTATTCCTGCTGATTTTATCGGTTCAATTGAAAGCTCAACGCCAGTTAAAGGGCATCATGAAACATTGATGAGTAACTTCTTTGCACAGACAGAAGCGTTAATGAGCGGTGTAAACGAACAGCAAGTCCGTGAAGATTTAAAAGCAAAAGGTCGTACTCAAGAGTATATTGATCAACTTGCACCGCATAAGGTTCATCAAGGTAACCGTCCGACGAACACAATCTTGCTTGATCGTATCGATCCATTAAGCTTAGGTGGCTTAATTGCGTTATATGAACACAAAATCTTTGTGCAAGGTATCATTTTGCAAGTGTGTTCATTTGACCAATGGGGCGTAGAATTAGGTAAGGGATTAGCGGCTAAAATTCAAACGGAATTAGCTGAAGATGGAGAAGTGGGTGAGCATGATTCTTCAACGACAAACCTTATCAACTATTACAAACAAATGCGTTTTGGTAAGTAAGAAACTTTAAACGATTTGCATGACTCCGTCTCTTAACTCAAAAACTAGTGAAGGGATGGAGTTTCAATTAATGCTTGTTGTAAAACAAGCATTTTTCGTAATATAAGCTCTTGTTTTTTAGTTAAATCATTAAATTTAACGATAGAACCTGTGTCAGTACATTTTATCACGGTACTATTGACAGCTAGTTTTCTACCCGAATGATCAAATAAACTGACCTGCACTTTGGTGTTTTCATCACTGACCAATGCTGAAGCTATTTTTAACCCACCTAAATTAATTTCATATTCAGTACAAAAATCTGGAAAGCCATTTTCGGCAAAGATCACTGCCTCGATATCATCATGGACTTCAACCCGAGTGCCCGCTCTTCGGTTATGATTCGATGGCATAATAATTACAAGCTCCCTAGTATAGGTTACGTTATATAATACTAGTTGTTGTTTTTGCTTTTTGCTGCTTGAGTTTAACTTTTTTAATTTCCGTCTTTTATATTGACTGAAATACGCTAATACAATTTGGCGTTCACAGGAATGTGAAATAGATGGCACAATATATCTTGATACTAACAAAGGAGGGCTAGAATCTCACAATTGATAATGGTAAATTGTGCGGTTCGTTTGTTAGGCTTAAGGTCGTCTAACTAATGTACTAATGTGTACAGTCTACTATAGCGTTATGATAATTGTTTTGTAATTAGGGTCAGTTTTTATATGAGTATTTTACAACGTACTGCAAGTGCTTCCATTGAAAGCTTGAATCGTGTTTTTACTGTGCCTGAAGATCAAGAGTCGACTCTAGGGCAGATAGAATTAGAAATCTCGCAGAACTTAGAAGGTTTTTTACAGCAGCATATTGTTGCTGTTGAAAAAGACTTACAAGAAGTTGAAAAGGATTTTTCTGAATCGGAAATCCCAAACGATCCTATTTTCGTGTCGGAGCAAGCTGATTTTCTATTAGATAAGCTAGTTTCACAGTCGGTCCATACAGCATCTCCTAGTTTTGTTGGGCATATGACATCCGCACTGCCTTATTTTATGCTGCCATTGTCAAAAATAATGATAGCGTTAAATCAAAACTTAGTTAAAACCGAAACGTCCAAGTCTTTTACACCGTTAGAGCGTCAAGTGACGGGCATGTTGCACCGATTAGTGTATGAAAAAAGTAATGACTTTTATGAGCGCTTTTTACACGATCAAAATTATGCGTTAGGCGCATTCTGTTCGGGCGGTACGATTGCCAATATCACCGCGCTATGGGTCGCAAGAAATAATGCCTTTGCGGTATCGAAAGATTTTGCAGGTGTTCATCAAGAAGGCTTAACCAGTGCACTGCTTCATCATGGTTATCGCGGTGCTGCTGTCTTAGTGAGTGAGCGTGGGCATTACTCGCTAAAGAAAACCGCTGATATTCTTGGGCTAGGCACCAATAATATTATTTCTATTGCGACTGATGATAATAATCGCATCTCAATGAATGCGCTTAAAGCGAAGTGTGAAGAGCTAACCGAGCAAAAAATTAAGATCATGGCCTTAGTTGGCATTGCTGGTACGACTGAAACGGGTAGCGTTGATCCATTAGATGAAATGGCCGACCTAGCCGAGCAATATCAATGTCATTTCCATGTTGATGGCGCGTGGGGAGCTCCGACTCTGTTTTCTAAACGCTATGCGCCTTTACTCAAAGGCATTGAGCGCGCTGACTCTGTAACTATCGACGCCCATAAACAGTTATATATTCCTATGGGCGCTGGTCTCGTTGTGTTTAAAGATCCTGCGGCGTTACATGCTATAGAGCACCATGCTCAATATATTATTCGTAAAGGTTCTAAAGATTTAGGCAGTAAAACCTTAGAGGGTTCTCGACCGGGTATGGCCATGCTAGTCCACTCTGGTTTGAAGATTTTAGGAAAAAGTGGCTATGAGTTACTGATTGAGCAGGGGATTAATAAAACTCGTCATTTTGCTGATTTAATTGAACAGCATGACGACTTTGAATTATGCAGTGAACCAACGTTAAATATTCTAACGTATCGTTACGTTCCGCGATGGTTACAACAAGAGTTGCTTGATTGTGATAGTGAGACGAGGGAGAAAATTAATGCTTCACTCAATCGCTTCACTAAATACTTACAGAAAACCCAACGTGGCCACGGTAAGGCGTTTGTGTCTCGGACTCAACTAACCCCTGCGCGATATCAACATGATCCGATTATTGTTTTTCGGGTAGTGTTAGCGAACCCATTAACAACTCCTCAAATCTTAAAAGATATTCTTGATGAGCAAGCGCATCTAGCGATTCAAACGGGTGCTGAAGTTTATCAAAATAAGCTACTAGAAATTGCCAGAAAATAACTCAAGCCCTGTGTCGGCTTGAGTTATAAAACAATCATTTATTGGCTATTAATTGCCATCCTGTTGGGAATAATTCCCGCAGTTGGCATTGCTGCTTGTTGTTTTAAGTGGTGTTGATAAATGACCGAATATGCCAAGATATTTTTCACATACTCACGAGTTTCGCGGTAAGGAATGGTTTCTACCCATTGCGCTTGTGGTAAATCTTTTTTAACCCAATGCTTTACGCGGTGTGGGCCTGCATTATAGGCCGCAGCAGCGACAGCAAGGTTACCATCAAACTTCGTTAACAAGCCTTTTAAATAGCCCATACCTAGACGGATATTAAAGCTAGGTTTTAGGAGTTGAGCTCTGGAATGATATTTAATACGTTCACGTTTAGCTTGCAGTTTGGCGGTGCCAGGCATTAGCTGCATTAAGCCAGTTGCCCCAACGTGTGAATGGGCACGAGTCATAAAAGCACTTTCTTGACGAGCAATGGCAAGTGGCCAACTCAAGCTCATATCCGTTCGCTTTGCTTCTTTTTTAAAGCTTTTCATGTGAGGCATTGGAAAACGTAAATCGAGATCGTCACGCTGTTCAGTCATTGTCAGTGTAATAATAGCTCGATTATGCCAACCCCATTGGTGAGCAATTTGTGCGGCAGTGATCCGTTGTTCTTCACTCATTGGCTTAACCATTTGATACCATTCCCGACGTGCCGCTAAGTTCTTTTTAATCGTGTATAACTCATACGCTCGAATGAGGTATGGATTATCATTAAGCTGTTGAACTAGCTGCTCGTTAACTGGTAAAGAGCGGTGGTTAAGGCTATACGGTAAGTTGAGTTTGTCACTTGCGAGAAAGCCGTAGTAACGACGTTTAGTTGCAATCTGTTGCAGTAATTGATTAGATTGTTTTACTTTCCCCGTCATTTCTAATGAAATAGCATACCAGTACTGCCATTCTAATGTAGCCGAGTTAGCTTCTTGATGAGTGGTGTGAAGCGCCATAATGCGCTGCCAGTCACTGTCGCCAACGAGGTGACGTAATACTTGAGA
Source organism: Psychrobium sp. 1_MG-2023 (assembly GCF_030689115.1). Taxonomy (NCBI): domain Bacteria; kingdom Pseudomonadati; phylum Pseudomonadota; class Gammaproteobacteria; order Alteromonadales; family Shewanellaceae; genus Psychrobium; species Psychrobium sp. 1_MG-2023. The sequence goes on from NZ_JAUYVJ010000001.1 coordinate 256,975, forward strand.
TTGTTTTCCTTTTGATAGGGCATCCCACGAAAGCACTTCTAACCAGTGGTCGAGTGCCCCTTTATTATTCACTATCGCACGAATTGCAAGGCGATTAAGTAAGTTCTTTTTGATCGTATCAGTAAAACCAATATGATGTTTAATTTTGTTTTCGATTAAAATCGCTTTATCTAATTTTTGGTGGATTAGGCGTTCTGCGGCAACAGTCATGATTGCGTTAGCAAAGCGTCCTCGTTGTTGCCAATAATCAGCATCTTGTAATCGTTGAGGTTGATTAAAGAGTTTAAGCCAATAGTCGAAAGTTGCTCGGTCTTGTCTGCTTAGTGATTTGGCTAAGTATTTAGCTAGGGTCTTGTTTCTCGCGACTAAAGCTAGCTTGATGCGATTCATTGTGCGCTTAGCTGTTTGGTGTCCTGCTTGTTTCCAGTGTTTTAGCATTTTATCGCAGCTTTTAGGTAGTGAATCCCCAGTTGCAAAAATATTATGCATTTGTGCGATGGCAAGCGACTTATCTTTACTGTGGTAACGTGCATCCAGTTGCATACAGTGGTATTTGACGTTATCGCCATCACGATACAAGTTGAGTACGTCATGCCAATTTTTGACTTTGTGCTTGGCTGTGAGTGCTTGTAGGCGAAAGCGGTTAATGAATGGCAGTCCTTTATAACGGTTGATAAAGCTATTGATGTCAGTTATTGACTTTTTGGCAAGATCTTTACGGATTACTTTATAGGCTAGATAAGGGTAAAGCGGATAGTCAGTTAATTTATCAAGCCGTTTATTTAGTTTTCTTGCTTGCTCGTCTGAAATGTTTTTCTTATCTAATTGTTTAGACAGGTATAAGTAGTCTTCACGTTGTTCTGCACGGTTATTACTTGGCTGAGCAACAGAGGTTGCACTGAAAAGAATTAAGAAAGAGAAGATAAATAGCTTTGACATCAAATACACTCCAAAAAAAACATGTCACCAAGGGATAACTCCATTAACCCCATGAATCAAACTGCTAATGAGATATATTAGCACTGTCACCCAATCGATGCATTAGATTAACGGTCGCTGAATCCCGCTTGTTATTTAACTGATTGAAATTGGATTAGATTAATAATAGAAACTATGGAGTGACTTCTCTATTGATCGGGTTATCTAATGAGATTAGGGTTTCCGTGGATTGGATCTCATCAATTGCCTGAATCTTGTTGATTAATACACGGTGCAAATGATCTATTGATTTCGCCATTATTTTAACAAAAATATTATAATGGCCAGTGGTATAGTAAGCTTCTAACACTTCTTCTATGTTCTCCAGTTTAGCAATGGTTGGTTGGTAATCACCGGCGGCTTTTAAGTTGATCCCAATAAAACAACACACGTCATACCCCAAGGCTTTGCCGTTTAACTCAACCTTGGTTTTGGCGATAATGCCAGCTTGCTTCATTTTCTCTACTCGAACATGAACAGTTGCTGGACTGACGGCAAATCTTTTACCTAGCTCAGCATAAGGACTTCTCGCATTGTCTCTTAAAGCATTGAGGATGTTTTTATCCAAATTATCGATTTGATAATGTTTATTCATAATAAGCTCTATTTTTTGTGTTTTATTCAGTTTAATTCGTGTTTCGTTAAATAAATAGAATTAATTTGTTTTATTCTGTATCGAATGGTTGATGAAGTAGGGTAATTAGTAGATGATTGCTACTAAGTATTTAGTGGCGGTGTGTGAAACGCATTGCTTCAGAGTGAGATACTCAGCACTTAGAAACCTGGCGGTTTTCTAAGTGCTTTTTTTTGCCTTTATTTGTGTCGTTCGCTCTTATTTATGGTTTGGCGCTGTGGCTAAAGCCTCTACTTTGTATTGTTCTATGCGCTCTAAAATCTTTTTCTTTTCTTTATCTGTCGAGCTCGACCAGTTAACAATTTCTTGAACCGTGCGGTGACAACCGACACAAATATCGTCCTCATTAAGTTTACAAAGCGCGACACAGGGTGAGCGTAATGGGTTGTCTATCATATTATTACCTTAGATTAGTATGTTATTAGGTGCATCATGTTGTGCGTAAACCTTAGTAAATGATATATTGAAATTAATTTGAATACGATTTTTAAACCTTAACGAATGACTATTGCCCAAGATAAAACGTTTACCTGCCATTTAGCTGATAGTGAGCAGACGGTCGCCTTAGGCCGCCAATTAGCATTAGCCTGCACTAAAGCGACAACCATTTTCCTACACGGTGACCTAGGTGCAGGGAAAACAACATTAACACGAGGTTTTATCCAAGCCTTAGGTCATCAAGGTAATGTTAAGAGTCCAACATATACATTAGTTGAACCTTACCAAGTAGCGGATTGGCAAGTTTACCATTTTGACTTATATCGTTTAGCTGACCCTGAAGAACTCGAATTTATGGGAATTCGCGATTATTTCAGTGATGATAGTTTATGTTTAATTGAATGGCCTCAAAGAGGTTTTGGTTTGTTACCACAAGCCGATTTGGAGTTGACCTTAACTTACGTTGAAACACAGCGCCAAGTTAATGTGGTCGCTAATAGTGATGTTGGTCAATTGATTATTGCGCAGTTAAAGCCAATAACATAGTTTTAGAGATTAGGAGTGAGTGTGGCATTTCGAACACTATGCATAGCTTTAGTGCTATTTTTTTGTAGTTCTTTTTATGCTTTAGCGTCTAATAAGTTACAAGACGTTCGTGTATGGCCGTCACCTGATAAATTTCGGGTTGTGTTTGATCTAACAGAACAGCCAACCTATAGCCATTTTAGCTTGGTTAACAACGACAGACTTGTCATTGATTTTAAAGGAACCACTTTAAAAACAGCGTTATCAAAGATAAAAATTAAGAGTGCGTTAGTTAAACGTATCCGCCAAAGTAGTTCGCCCAAAAAAGGTACACTCCGCCTGGTTATTGATTTAAAACAACCGATTAAACCGAGAATATTTGCCCTACCTCCAACAGGCCCATATGGTGATCGTTTAGTGATCGATTTACCTAAACAACAACTTGTCGCTAAGAATAAGAAGCAAGAGAAAACCCGAATAAAAATTAAAACTGATGCTAATAGCCGACCAAATAACCGTGACATCGTTATTGCAATTGATGCTGGACATGGCGGTGAAGACCCAGGCTCAATTGGTGCCAGTGGCCGTTATGAAAAGCGGGTGACACTCGATGTCTCAAAGATGTTAGCAAAGAAAATTAATTCAACGCGTGGTCTCAAGGCGGTGCTGACTCGAACAGGGGACTATTATGTTGGCCTGAATCGTCGCTCTGAAATTGCTCGAAAAGCCAAGTCGGATTTATTGTTATCCGTTCACGCTGATGCGTTTACGTCGTCTCGTCCAAGTGGTGCGTCAATTTTGGTGCTATCAACAGGCCGGGCAAAGAGTGAAGTGGGTCGTTTGTTAGAAGACAATGAAAAACATTCAGAGCTACTCGGTGGTGTGGGTGAAATTATTGATTCAAATGAGAACGAAAAATATCTAGCTCGTGCGCTTATCGATATGTCGATGGATAATTCGATGGATGAAAGCTATAACATCGCTCAAGATATGCTAAAGCGGCTAGGACAAGTCACTAAGTTACACAAGAAAAAGCCAGCTTTAGCAAGTTTGGCTGTGCTTAAATCGCCTGATTTCCCGTCATTGCTAGTTGAAATAGGCTTTATGTCTAACCCTCAAGATGAGAAGAAGCTTTATACTAAAAAGCACCGTAAGAAATTAGTTGATGCGATTTTTTCGTCGGTAAATACTTACTTTAAAAACAATCCCCCTGATGATAGCTTGTATGCAAATTATCGCCCATTGACCCATAGAGTGGCTCGTGGCGAGTCGCTATCAGTGCTTGCTAAGCGTTATAACACATCAATCACACGTTTGAAGAAAGAAAACTCTCTGCGTAGTACGGTGTTACGTATTGGTCAAGTATTAAACATTCCGCAAAGTTAATTATGTCGATTCAATTATTATCTCCGCGTTTAGCGAACCAAATTGCCGCAGGTGAGGTGGTCGAGCGACCTGCTTCCGTAGTGAAAGAGTTAGTTGAAAACTCTCTTGATGCGGGGGCGACACAAATCATTATTGATATTGAAAAAGGGGGCGCTAAGTTAATGCGCATTCGTGATAATGGTTGTGGTGTTCCAAAAGAGCAGCTTATCTTGGCGTTATCGCGTCATGCCACCAGTAAAATAATTGAACTTGATGATCTTGAAGCTATTGTTTCTTTGGGGTTTCGTGGGGAAGCATTGGCAAGTATAAGCTCGGTGAGTCGATTACACTTTACTTCAAAGACGGCAGAGCAACATGAAGCATGGCAAGCTTATGCTCAAGGGCGCGACATGGAGGTTGAGATCACTCCGGCAGCTCATCCAATCGGGACCAGTGTTTCAGTTGAAGATTTATTTTTTAATACGCCCGCTAGAAGACGCTTTTTACGTACTGAGAAAACAGAATTTAATCATATCGATGAGCTAATTAAACGCTTTGCTTTAAGTCGCTTTGATGTTGAATTTCAGCTCAAACATAACGATAAATCACTGCGTAACCTCAAGGTAGCGACGACCTTAGCACAGCAAGAGCGGCGTGTTGCAGCCATTTGTGGAAGTCGCTTTATTGAAAACGCCATTGCAATTAGTAATGAGCACAATGGGATAAAACTGTCTGGTTGGTTGGGCCTGCCACAAGCCTGCAAAAATGTTAATGATACCCAGTATTGTTACGTTAATGGCAGAATGATGCGTGATAAGCTGATTAATCATGCCATCAGGCAAGCTTACCAAGACTATCTTCCGACAGGAATACATCCCAGTTATGTGCTTTATATTGAGATTGATCCAGGGCAGGTTGATGTTAATGTACACCCAGCAAAACATGAAGTTCGTTTTCATCAAGCGCGGATGATTCATGATTTAATTGCACAGGTATTGGGTTCGGGTCTAATGCAAGCTTTAGGTCAAGAAGACAGTATTGATTCGGCACAACATCACTATTCTAATCATCAGGAACTAGTGAGTGAGTTTGCGGTTACTGAAAATGTGAAAGACTATAGCGCATCCGCCTCGCGTGCATATCAGCCTTCCTATTCTGCTAGTTCTGGTTCAGCCAGTCATCACAAGCCGCACACGAGTGAGTATCAAGGGGCCAACCTGCGCCAAGCTGCGACCAATTACGGCCAACTAGTGGCAACTGGAGTATCTCAAACGCAAACTACGCCTTCCCATGCGCCGCATATTGTAGGTGTAGATGAAGAGGCCTCTTCAGGAGATATGACTACCAACACTTTGTTTGGTGAATTTATTACGGTAATAGAAGAACAATACGCGTTAGTCAATTGTAATCACACACCATCTTTAGTGTCCCTGGTGCTATTAAATCAGTTGATTTGTGAGCAGGAATTAATCCAGCGTTGGGGACAAGGCTTAACATCTCAGCCGCTATTATTGCCTGTTGCGGTAACGGTTGATGAGGCGTTGTTAGAGCAAGTCGCATTAAATAATCAACTTTTTCGCCGTCTAGGGATTGATATTAGCGTTCGTAGTCCCCAAATAATGATTAAGCAAGTTCCTAAGTTATTACGTGAGCAAGATATTGCGACCTTGATTCCGCAACTGCTAACGTTACTAGGACAGCAACAACAGCTTGAACAAGCTGATCTTGATGCGGTGGTATGTCGTTGGTTAGCTAAACTTTCACCATTACAATTTAATGTTAGTGAAGCTGTAGCTCTATTAACTAAAGCGCAGCAGCATCAAGAACACATACAGCAGCGTTGGTCAGCGTTATTAGTCAATGTTGACTTCTCTACGACGATAAGCGCTTTTAAGCAAACGAATGAGTGAAATTTTGAGCACTAAGTTACCTAAAGCTATTTTCTTAATGGGCCCAACGGCCAGTGGTAAAACCGAATTAGCGATCCGTTTGTGTGAACAATATGACTGTGAAATCATTTCGGTGGATTCGGCTCTTATTTATCGTGGTATGGATATTGGCAGCGCCAAGCCAACGGCGCAAGAGCAAGCTCGAGCACCTCATTTGCTGATAGATATTCTTGACCCTAGCGTGTCTTACTCTGCTGCCGATTTTAGAAAAGACGCATTGCGTTTAATGACTGAGATTACTGAACGCGGAAAAACACCGCTGCTGGTCGGCGGCACGATGATGTATTTTAAAGCGTTACTTGATGGCTTATCACCATTACCAGCAGCCGACCCTAAAGTAAGAGAACAAATTGAGGCAGAAGCTAAAGAGCATGGTTGGGACTACGTTCATCAACAATTAGCTCAAGTCGATTCTGTTTCGGCAAAACGGATTCACCCTAATGACCCTCAGCGAGTCTCGCGAGCATTAGAGGTTTATCGAATCAGCGGTAAATCAATGACCGAGTTAACCGCTGTTGTTGACAATGAACTCCCGTTTGATGTTGTTCAATTTGCTATTTACCCTGATGAGCGCAGTGAGCTACATCAGCGTATTGAGCAGCGATATCACTTGATGTTAAAACAGGGTTTTGAGCAAGAAGTTCAGGCTTTATATCAACGAGGTGACCTCCATGTTGATATGCCATCAATCCGCTGTGTTGGATATCGACAGATGTGGGATTATTTAGATGGCAAATTAGACTATGATGATATGGTTTATCGTGGCATAGTAGCTACTCGTCAATTAGCCAAACGTCAGATGACTTGGCTGCGTGGATGGGATAAGCTAAACAGGTTACACACTCCTTTAGGGGACGAGTCTGAAGCTATACTGTTGAAAAATATAGCTTTGGTTAAAGAATTAGTTGGCTAGTTTAATGCTCTTCATTCGATGAAACTTATCATCGTTATACCATATTGGTAAAAACTAGCTTTTAATAAAAATAAAAACATAAGATAAAAGAAAGGATTAGCTATGGCTAAGGGACAATCATTACAAGACCCGTTTTTAAATGCTTTACGTCGAGAACGTTGCCCTGTGGCAATTTACTTAGTTAACGGCATTAAATTACAAGGTCAAATTGAATCGTTCGATCAATTCGTTATTTTGTTACGTAACACAGTTAGCCAAATGGTTTATAAACATGCCATTTCGACTGTCGTACCAGCTCGACCATTTACTGCACACCAGCCTACTCATAATGATGAGCAAGCTGATAATGCTGAAAGTTAAGGAATAATTTTTGTTTGATCGTTTTGAGGCCGGTGAACAGGCGGTATTAGTTCACATTGATTTTTCATCAGAAGACGATCGCGAAGATTTAGAAGAACTTGAGTTATTAGTCTCTTCTGCAGGGGTTGCTACCTGCGGAAGGGTTACTGGTACCCGCACCTCAGCTCATGCTAAATACTTTGTCGGTACAGGTAAAGCGCAAGAAATTGCCGATACGGTTAAACTGCTTAGTGCAGATGTCGTTATTTTCAATCATGCATTAACACCTTCACAAGAACGAAACTTAGAACACCTTTGCCAGTGTCGAGTTTTAGATCGAACCTCGCTTATTTTAGATATTTTTGCTCAGCGTGCACGAACTCATGAAGGTAAGTTGCAGGTTGAACTGGCTCAATTACGTCATATATCAACGCGATTAATTCGAGGGTGGACTCACTTAGAACGCCAAAAAGGTGGAATCGGCTTAAGAGGGCCGGGTGAAACTCAACTTGAAACTGATAGACGTTTATTACGTGCTAGAATTAAAAATATTCTAGGACGATTAAATAAAGTATCAAAACAACGTGAGCAAGGCCGTCGTGCTCGTTCACGTGCAGAAGTACCAACAGTGTCATTAGTTGGCTATACTAATGCAGGTAAATCGACATTGTTTAATGCGCTAACGGCATCTGAGGTTTATGCTGCAGACCAACTTTTCGCTACGCTAGACCCAACATTACGTAAACTCGATATCGAAGATGTCGGTGATGTTATTTTAGCTGATACTGTTGGTTTCATTCGTCATTTACCACACGATTTAGTCGCGGCGTTCCAAGCAACGTTACAAGAGACACAAGAAGCTGATTTATTGTTGCATGTGATTGATGTTGCAGATCCTCGTAAAAGTGAAAACATCGAGCAAGTTACTGAAGTGTTGGAACAGATAGAAGCAGATGATATCCCGCAATTATTGGTGTGTAATAAGCTTGATATGTTGGAAGGCGATCTAGCTCCTCGTATTGATCGTAATGATGAAGGCGCACCAATTCGAGTGTGGATTTCAGCACAAAAAAGTTTAGGGCTTGAATTATTAAACCAAGCGTTAACTGAATTACTCGCAGGAAAAATAATTGAACATGATTTGGTTTTGCCAGTCACAGTTCAAGGGCAGATAAAAGGCTTGCTGTACAAATCTGCTGCTGTTGTAAGCGAAAGTTATGATGAAAGTGGTAATACGCTGTTATCTATTCGTTTACCTGCGGTAGAATGGCAACGTTTACTGAAAAAGACTAATAACGAGTTATTGAAGTTTATTAGTTAGAAATTAATTTTAATTTGAAATTGGAGTTTTTATGGCCTGGAATGAGCCTGGAAATCAAGGCAAAGATCCTTGGGGTGGTAATAAAGGTGGTAAAGATCAAGGTCCACCAGATCTCGACGAAGTATTAGGTAATTTATCTAAAAAATTCGGTGGCATCTTTGGTGGTAAATCTGGTGGTGGCAAGCAGGGCGGTAACTTTTCCGGTGCCGGTTTTGCGTTATTGCTAGGTTTATTGGGTATCGTTTGGTTTGTCAGTGGTTTTTATACCATTAAAGAAGCTGAGCGTGGGGTCGTGTTACGCTTTGGTTTGATTAATGACCAAGTGAATCCGGGTCTTCATTGGAAACCTACATTTATTGATAATGTACTACCAGTTGATATTGAAGCGATTCGCTCATTACCAGCAGCTGGTTTCATGCTAACTCAGGACGAAAACGTTGTTCGTGTTGAAATGGACGTTCAATACCGTGTTGTGAATCCTGAGCATTACTTATTTAGTGCTGTTGATCCTGCAAACTCGTTAAGTCACGCAACAGACAGTGCGCTTCGTTACGTTGTTGGTCACACGACAATGAATGATTTGTTAACGACAGGTCGTGAGCTAGTACGTCAGCAAACGGAAGTTGAGTTAAACAAGATCATTGAATCTTACAAGCTTGGTTTTGAGATTGTTGATGTTAACTTCTTACCAGCACGTCCTCCTGAGGAAGTAAAAGGCGCATTTGATGATGCTATTGCAGCACAAGAAGATGAAGAACGTTACCTACGTGAAGCTGAAGCTTATGCATTAAGTATTGAACCGCAAGCGCGTGGTCAAGTTCGTCGTTTAGAACAAGAAGCACACGCATACAAGCAACAACAGATTCTTAAAGCAACGGGTGAGGTTGCGCGATTTAGTCAGCTTCTTCCTGAGTATAACTTAGCTAAAGAAGTGACACGTGAACGTATCTATCTAGAAACAATTGAAAGTGTGTATGCTAACGCTAATAAAGTTGTTGTTGATGTTGATGGTAGTAATAACATGATGTATTTACCACTTGATAAGATCATTTCTAAGCATGCCGCTCCTGCTGCAACGACTAGAAACTCGGTAACAGCTCCAGTGAAATCAACAAACAGCCAAGTCACAGAAAGTTTACGTAACTTCTCTCGTGATGATAGCCGCCAAGGGAGAAATTAATCAATGAAACGTTTTGGATTAATTGCAATTGGCTTAATCGGCCTATTCTTATACTCGTCACTTTATGTTGTTTACGAAGGACAACGTGCAATTAAAGTACGTTTTGCTGCGGTATTAAAAGATAGCGCTGGTACAACCGCTGTTTTTGAGCCTGGTCTACATTTTAAAGTGCCACTAATTGATAAAGTTCGTATCTTAGACGCACGTATTCAAACGCTTGATGGTGAACCAGATCGCTTCGTAACATCAGAGAAAAAAGATTTAATTGTTGACTCATACGTGAAATGGCGCATTAAAGACTTCTCTACCTACTACCTACGTACTGGTGGTGGTAATAAGTTCCAAGCTGAAAATTTACTGAAACAAAAAATCAGTGATGGTTTACGTAGCTCATTTGGTACCCGTACTATTTCTGAAATCGTATCGGGTGAACGAAGTGAGTTAATGAATGAAGCATTATTAGAAGCTTCTTCTAAAGCAACTGATATCGGTATCGAGTTAGTTGATATGCGTGTTAAGCAAATAGAATTACCTCAAGCGGTTCGAAGCTCTATTTACCAACGTATGCGTGCAGAGCGTGAAGCTGTTGCGAAAGAGCATCGTTCAAAAGGTAAAGAGCAATCAGAGAAGCTACGCGCAGACATCGATGCTAAGGTTGCTATCATGCTGGCAACAGCAGACAGTCAAGCTCGAATTACACGTGGTGAAGGTGACGCACAAGCAGCACGTATTTACGCTGATGCATATGGTAAAGATCCAGAGTTCTTTAGCTTTATCCGTTCGATGGATGCTTACAAACGTTCATTCAACAATAATAATGATATTATGGTTGTTAAGCCTGACAATGACTTCTTCAAATATATGAAGAACCCTCAGTCAGAAAAATAAACGAACCAAACAGTAAAAATACAAAGCTCGCTTCGGCGGGCTTTTTTTTGATCTTTTTTTGATACAAGGATTTACCGATACTTTGCCTGATTAAATTTTGTTCTATGGTCGTATTGGCGTAATTTTTCTGCAACTTATGCTAGATCTGGCCGCCAGATCTGATAGAATTCCGCTTTAATTCGTAACCGTGAACAAAACAATGGCAAATAACGTAGTTGTGCTCGGCACCCAGTGGGGCGACGAGGGTAAAGGAAAGATTGTTGATTTACTAACAGATAGCGCTAAATATGCAGTGCGTTATCAGGGTGGTCACAATGCTGGTCATACATTAGTAATTGATGGTGAAAAGACTGTCCTTCACCTAATCCCATCGGGTATTTTACGTGATGACCTAATGAGCATCATTGGTAATGGTGTTGTATTATCACCAGCTGCACTGCTTGAAGAGATGAAAATGCTTGAAGCGCGTGGTGTTCCAGTAAAAGATCGCCTACGCATTAGTGAAGCATGTCCATTAATCCTTCCTTATCACATCGCACTTGACCAAGCGCGTGAAGTGGCTCGTGGTAATAAAGCTATCGGTACAACCGGTCGTGGTATCGGTCCTGCATACGAAGATAAAGTGTCTCGTCGTGCATTACGTGTTGGCGACTTATTTGATACAGAAAAGTTTGCAGCTAAATTAAAAGAAGTCATGGAATACCATAACTTCATGCTGACCAACTACTACAACGTAGAAGCGGTTGATTACCAAAAAACACTTGATGATACGTTAGAAGTTGCTGACTTATTAAAATCTATGGTTGTAGATGTAACTGAGTTACTTGATAACGCACGCAAAACTGGCGAGCGCATCATGTTTGAAGGTGCTCAAGGTACATTATTAGACATCGACCATGGTACATACCCATACGTTACGTCATCAAATACTACTGCTGGCGGCGTTGCTACTGGTACTGGTTTTGGTCCATGTCACGTAGAATACGTGTTAGGTATTATTAAAGCGTACACAACACGTGTAGGTTCAGGTCCTTTCCCAACGGAACAGTTTAATGATATTGGTGAATACCTAGCGGTTAAAGGTCATGAAGTTGGCGCAACAACAGGCCGTGGCCGTCGTTGTGGTTGGTTAGACCTTGTTGCGATGCGTCGTGCAATCCAATTAAACAGTATCACTGGCTTATGTTTAACTAAATTAGACGTATTAGACGGTCTAGAAGAGTTAAAACTGTGTACTGGTTACAAACTTGAAGACGGTACTGTTACAAACGTAGCACCAATGTCTGCTGATGACTTTGAGAAAGTAACTCCAGTATACGAAAGTATGCCTGGTTGGTCTGATGTAACTGTCGGTCAACAAGACCACTCTAAACTGCCACAAGCAGCATTAGACTACATCGCACGAATCGAAGAAATCTTAGAAGTTCCTGTTGATATTATCTCTACGGGTCCAGACCGTGTTGAAACTATCGTATTAAATAACCCATTCGCTTAATTGCTTTTGAGTTTTTAGATACTAAAATGCCGCTTTTAAGCGGCATTTTTTATGAGCTTCTCCCCCTGGCATATTCGCTCCCGTTATCCTGACATGTCCACCTCTGTCATCCTGACATGCCAACCCTTGTCATCCTGACACGCCACCCCTTGTCATCCTGACACGCTTTTAGTCAGGATCTCTTGCTGCCTGTTTAACCTTTTATATTCCCACTAAACAAGCCACAACGACATGTTAACCACAAGTCGCTCAAGCCCATCCATGGGGCGCTCGAAAACCGCATCCCTGCGGTTTAACGCTTGCTCAAAACATATCATTATAGCTTTTAATTGAAGTGTGCTTATTATTAGGTCGGTTATCCTGACATGTCCACATCCGTCATCCTGACACGCTTTTAGTCAGGATCTCTTGCCGCCTGTTTAACCTTTTATATTCCCACTAAACAAGCCACAACGACATGTTAACCACAAGTCGCTCAAGCCCATCCATGGGGCGCTCGAAAACCGCATCCCTGCGGTTTAACGCTTGCTCATAACATATCATTATAGCTTTTAATTGAAGTGTGCTTATTATTAGGTCGGTTATCCTGACATGCCCACATCCGTAACCTTGACATGCTTTTAGTCAGGATCTCTTGCCGCCTGTTTAACCTTTTATATTCGTAAGCGGTCAATTAACCCCACCTACCAATGTTAATGGGCTTTTAGAATAATAACCTCACTATTTATCCACTTGAGATTATTATGGCTAAACACAAAAAATCAGCACACTGGCAATCAGTTTTTCAAGCACAACGTGAGAGCGGACTATCTATCGTACATTTCTGCCAACAAAACCATATCAATATATCAACCTACTATGCATGGCGAAAAAGGTTAGGTGAAAGTAAGCAAACACCAAAGCAAAAATCTCATCAATTGGTGCCGCTATTTGTTAATGAGCCAACAGCAACGAAAACCTCATCACTTATTCT